>JAAFIJ010000001.1:0-9356 GCA_013298675.1 Rhodobacterales bacterium
GGTAACCAACTCCGGGCCTAAAGGTCTGGTACGTCCGCACAGATGACCAGTTCGCCGTCATCTATCACCCCGGTCGAAACAAACCCAAAACGCTCATAAAACCCCAGATTGCTGTGGGGCGCATCGCTGACATGCGCCGCTACTTGCGTATAACCCCAAGTTCGTGTTTGCGCGAAGGCCGCAGCCAAGGCGGCAGCGCCGTAACCTTTGCCCTGAAAATCAGACCCGATCATCAGGCGCCACAGATAAGCAGCGGCAGCCGAGTTGTCTGGCGGCTGAGGAAGCTGGTAATCGTCCCTTGGATATTCACCCGGATGGATCATCGCCATCAGCCCGACAAGCGTTTCACCGTCCCAAAGCCCCCAGACGTAGGACCCGGTTTCATAGGCGGCCTCGGCCAGCGTCTTGGCGTTGCTCGACACAAGATCCTCTTGATCCGCCCTGACTTTCAGGCCGATCAAGGGCAGAACATGGTCACGCAACACCGGGCGGAGGGACAGCATTACTTGACCCGCGCGTTCCGGGTTGCGATCAGCTTTAGACGCAGCGCGTTCAGGCGGATGAATCCAGCGGCGTCTTTTTGATCATAAGCACCCGCATCCTCTTCAAAGGTCACGTGCTTTTCGCTGTAAAGCGAATGTGTTGACCAGCGCGCAACGGTGCGGGCAGACCCCTTGTACAGCTTGACCCGAACCGTGCCGGTCACATGCTCTTGGCTCTTGTCGATCAGGGCTTGCAGCATTTCACGTTCAGGCGAGAACCAGAACCCGTTGTAAATCAGCTCTGCATAGCGCGGCATGATGCTGTCTTTCAGATGGCCCGCGCCGGAATCGAGCGTAATCTGCTCAATCCCGCGATGCGCCTCTAGCAGGATCGTGCCGCCGGGGGTCTCGTAAACCCCACGCGACTTCATGCCGACAAAGCGGTTTTCCACCAGATCCAGACGGCCCACGCCATGCGCGCCACCGATTTCATTCAGTTTCGTCAGGATCGTGGCAGGCGACATTGTCACGCCATTGATCGCCACAGCGTCGCCGCGCTCAAAGGTGATCTCCACCATTTCGGGGGTGTTCGGCGCATCTTCGGGGGCGACGGTGCGCTGATAAACATATTCGGGCGCTTCATCCGCCGGGTTTTCCAGCGCCTTACCTTCGGATGAAGTGTGCAAAAGGTTCGCGTCCACCGAGAACGGCGCCTCGCCACGCTTGTCCTTGGCAATCGGAATCTGGTTGGTTTCGGCAAATTCGATCAGCTTGGTACGGCTGGTCAAATCCCACTCGCGCCACGGGGCGATCACCTTGATCGCAGGGTTCAACGCGTAAGCTGACAGTTCAAAGCGGACCTGATCGTTGCCCTTGCCTGTCGCCCCATGCGCCACGGCGTCGGCCCCGGTTTCCTCGGCGATCCGCACCAGATGTTTGGATATCAACGGACGCGCAATAGAGGTGCCCAGCAAGTATAGCCCCTCATAGAGCGCATTTGCGCGGAACATCGGGAAAACGAAATCGCGCACGAATTCTTCGCGGACGTCAACGATGTGGATGTTTTCAGGCTTGATCCCCAACAAGACCGCTTTGGCGCGGGCAGGTTCTAGCTCCTCGCCCTGACCCAAATCGGCGGTAAAGGTCACCACCTCACAGCCATATTCCGTCTGCAACCATTTCAGGATGATCGAGGTATCAAGCCCGCCAGAGTAGGCAAGGACGACTTTCTTGGGTGCGGACATGTGCGGCTCCATCACGGGTTTTGCCCGCGATAGCCGGAAATGCGGACCTAGGCAAGGGAACGCAGCCGCGAAAGCTGGTTGACAGGCCGCTTGGGCCGGATTCAACTGGAGCAGGTATTTATAAGGAAAGTCCTATGAAAGGTCTTCAGATTTTTCTGCATTCGGTGCGTCAGGTTACCGGCAACTTTGCGCAGGCGGTTCGCATTTCGATAGTGCCCTATTCGGTGCAATTTATAAGCAGTACGTTGCTTTTGGGGACGAGCTATAGCTCTGGTCAAGCCGATCCTGCCGAAATTATGCGCGGGGGCGGTGGCATGCTGCTTCTTTTGTCGATGATTAACCTGATCGTGGTTCTGTTGACCAGCATTTGGGCAGCTGTCGCATGGCACCGTTTCGTGTTGAAAGGTGAAATGCCAAATGGATTTATCCCGACATTCCGCGCAGATAGAATTTGGGCATACTTTGCAAGGTCTTTCGGAATCGGGCTGCTTTGCATTGTCCTGGCCTTACCGTTCGGGATGATCGGCGGCATGGTCGCCATGCCGTTCATGAGCGAAACCGGCCCAACTGGAACCGGGATGTTAATCATTTTTCTGATTACATATTTCCCGATCACCGTCATTTCCTATCGCCTTTCGACGGCCCTTCCGGCCACAGCGCTGGACGCGTCCAGCGCCTTTTCCTCTGGTTGGGAGGCGACCAAGGGCGAAGTTTCAACCTTTGTCGTGCTGGCCTTGATCACGTTGGTGTTGTATTTTGGGGTGAACACCTTTGCGGTGAATCTCTTCGCGGGCAATTTTGCGTTGTCTCTGATTTGGCAATGCGTTTTCGGTTGGATTTCCGTCATGGTCGGCTTGTCCGTGCTGACCACGCTTTATGGTCATTACATTGAAAAGCGCGCGCTTTCTTAAGGGTGCAGTCTTAACTTGCGTCTGTGGGCGGCATCCGGCACATTTTGGTGATGAACCAATTTGTTGCCGCCGCCCGCCAAGCCACCCGCGCCCTGCGCGAGATTTTCCCGCGCACGCCGCTGCAACGGAACGACCATCTGTCCAAACGCTTTGACGCCGAAATTTGGCTAAAGCGCGAGGATCTGTCGCCGGTGCGCAGCTATAAACTGCGCGGGGCCTTTACCGCGATGCGCAAGGTGCGCGCGGCCAATCCGGGGCAGACGCATTTTGTCTGCGCCAGTGCGGGCAACCACGCCCAAGGGGTTGCCTTTGCGTGCAGGCATTTTGGGGTGCATGGCACGATTTTCATGCCGGTTACCACGCCAAAGCAAAAGATCGATAAGACCAAGGCCTTTGGCGGCGATGCAGTCCAGATCATCCTGACGGGCGATTACTTTGACCAGACGCTGACGGCCTCGCAGGCGTTTTGTGCTGAACGGGGGGCGCATTTCCTGTCGCCGTTTGATGATGACGACGTGATAGAGGGCCAAGCCTCTGTTGCGGTGGAAATCCTTGATCAATTGGGCCGCGCGCCGGATCTGGTCATTCTGCCAGTTGGTGGGGGCGGGCTGTCGGCTGGGGTTACGCAGTTTATGCGGGTTGAGGCACCGCAGACCGAGTATCGGTTTGTTGAACCGGTTGGCGGCGCAAGCCTGACGGCGGCTTTGAAGGCGCAAGAACCGGTAAAGCTGCGCACCGTGAACAGTTTTGTTGATGGGGCCGCTGTGGCGAGGTTGGGGGACAAAACCTTTGCGGCGCTGTCATGGGTGAAACCCGATGAGGTTTTGTTGGCCCCAGAGGACCGCATTTGCGTGACCATGTTAGAGATGCTGAACATCGAGGGGATCGTGTTGGAGCCTGCGGGTGCGTTGTCTGTCGATGTCTTGCCGACGCTGGCCGAACAGATTGCCGGGAAAACCGTTGTCTGTGTCACCTCGGGCGGAAATTTTGATTTTGAGCGTTTGCCAGAGGTCAAAGAGCGCGCGCAGCGGTTTTCCGGCACCAAGAAGTATTTCATTTTGCGCATGCCGCAGCGTCCTGGTGCGCTTAAGGAATTTCTCAACATGCTTGGACCAGAAGACGACATCGCCCGGTTTGAATATCTAAAGAAATCTGCCCGCAACTTTGGGTCGGTCTTGATTGGCATTGAAACAACCCACGCCCGCAACTTTGACGCATTCTTTGCCCAGCTTGATGCGGCTGCGTTTCAGTTTCAGGACATCACCAACGATGATGTGCTGTCAGAATTTCTGATCTAGGCTGCAGTCGCCTCTCTGACATCGGCATCAAAAGAGAGTTTCGATGTCGCGTAGACCGACCGTACTCTGGCAAGGTCTATGTCGATACTGCCACTTGCGGCTTTGCTCTCTCCGGCTTGGCACAGAATTGCAAGGTCGCGGAACCCAAGGTTCAGGGCGCTGCCTTTCAGAAAATGCAAATCCGCTTCAAGCGCCTTGGCACCAAGATGGATGTCCATGCGAGCGATAACCTCATCTGCCTCTTCAAGAAAAAGCTCCACCACCTCATCAAAACTATCTTCGCCGATTTCTGACTTTAACTCTCGTACCCGTGCCCAATCAATCATGTCGCAGCCTTCCCGGGGTTGGTTCTTGATTCCTCAAGAGTGCCTGCGGAAGGTAAAGAAAGCGTAACGAAGAGAATTGAAACCAAACAGCAGGGGGCTGTTCACAATGGCTTAAGCCCTTGGCGGGATAACGGAGCAATCCTCGAAAGGAATTCTCCTTGCCGCCGCCACTGATTCACTCCTCACCAACCCCACCTGCGACCTATTCCGTGCTGGTTGTCGATGACAGCAAGGCGCAGCGCAAAATGCTGTCCGTTCAGTTGTCGCGTTGGGGCTACAGCGTTGTCGAGGCAGCCTCGGGGGATGAGGCGCTGACACTTTGCCGTGAAAATGTCTTTGACATGGTGCTGTCTGACTGGATGATGCCCGGGATGAACGGGCTAGAGTTTTGCAGGGCATTCAGAGAGTTGCCGCACGAAAGGTATGGGTATTTTATTCTGCTGACCTCTAAGTCGGAAAAGGGTGAAATCGCAGATGGGTTTGAAAGCGGCGCAGATGATTTTCTGACCAAGCCTGTCAGTTCTGATGAGTTGCGCGCCCGGCTGCGCGCGGCAGAACGGATTGTCGCGATGCAGACCGAATTGGTTGAAAAGAACCGGTTGGTCGGGACCACGCTGGAAACCTTGCAAAAGCTGTATGATTCGCTGGACCGCGACCTGATAGAGGCGCGCAAGTTGCAACAAACCTTGGTTCGGGATCGGTTTCAAACATTTGGGCGGGGGACGGCGTCGCTGATGTTGCGCCCAGCGGGGCATGTAGGCGGCGATTTGGTCGGCAGTTTTCGCATCACCGAAGACCGGATTGGTCTTTATTCGGTGGACGTGTCTGGCCATGGTGTTGCTTCTGCGATGATGACCGCGCGGTTGGCAGGCTTTCTTTCTGGTGGTTCGCCAGAGCAGAACCTTGCGCTTCGGACCGATGAAAACGGCGCGCGAACGGCGTGGCCGCCGTCGGTTGTTGCCGAACGGTTGAACAGGGTCATGCTAGAGGATTTGCAGGTCGATCAGTACTTTACCCTTGCGTATTTTGAGATCGATTTGACGTGCGGCGCGGGTATTCTGGTGCAGGCAGGCCACCCGCATCCGATGTTTCTCGCCTCACATGGGGCAGTTTCGACGATGGGCGAGGGCGGGCTTCCGATTGGGTTGATCGGGGACGCGTCCTACACGCAGGTAAATTTCCAAATGGAAAAGGGCGACCGGGTGTTTTTGGTCTCGGATGGGGTCACAGAATGCCCAGACCCAAGCGGTGAAGAGCTTGGGGGCGAAGGGCTGGCACGAATTCTGATGAAAAACAGGCGTTTAAGCAGCCCAGACTTGCTTGAAGCAATCGTTTGGGATCTGTCAGACTATGCAGGCGGCAACGATTTTCCGGACGATGTTTCCGGGCTGATCTTTGATTATCTGGGGCCAGAGCCGCCAAGCGCTGTATGAAGAAACGCACGGTCGCCTTGATTTTCCAGCAGGTCAAACGCGCGCCGAACGGGGACCCAAACAGCAAGGTGGCCAGCCTCTGTTGGCGGCCCCAATTTTGTCATCGGCCGCGCCACGTAAATGGAGCATAGCTTTTCGGCCCAAAAGCCATAATCCTCCATATAGGTAAATCGGCGGTAGGTTCCCAGCCGCGTCGGGGGGCCAATACGCCATCCGGTTTCTTCCATCACCTCACGGTGCAGCGCGGGGATGGGGTGTTCGCCCGCGTCAATTCCACCGCCGGGCAACTGGTATTCGGGTTTGGGGCTGGACTGAAATGTCAAAAGCAACGACTCACCTGACAGCAGCACCGCATAAACCCCCGGTCTGCGGCGATACTGCGCGGTTTGACTAATCGGCTCTCCGTAACGGCGGATCATTTTCGCATCTTGGGTCTAAAGGTTGCTCTGACTATATAGGCGCGGTATGCCAAGTTCCGACCCAATAGGAAACCCCAATGACTTCGCACAAGATCGAATGGGACGATACTGTCCTGCCATTTCAGCTTGATCGTTCGCATATCCGCGGGCGGGTTGTTCGCCTTGACGGCGCGCTGGGCAATGTTTTGATGCAGCACGACTACCCTCCGGTGATTGAGGCACTGGTTGCAGAGGCCGCTTTGTTGACCGCGCTGATCGGGCAATCGATCAAACTGCGCTGGAAGCTAAGCTTGCAAGTGCGCGGCAATGGTCCGGCGCGCCTGATCGCCACGGATTACTATGGCCCGAGTGAGGACGGAGAGCCTGCGCGCATTCGTGCCTATGCCAGCTATGACGCGGAACGGCTGGATCACGATGCCACCCCGTTTAGCCAAATTGGCACGGGCTACCTTGCTGTGATGATCGATCAAGGGCAAGATATGACGCCCTACCAAGGCTTTACACCAATTGCTGGGAATTCGCTGTCCGATTGCGCCGAGACATATTTCGCACAGTCCGAACAGTTGCCGACCCGCTTTTCCTTGACCTTTGGCAAAAGCCAAACGCCGGGTGGTCCCGCAAACTGGCGCGGCGGTGGGGTGATGTTGCAGCATATGCCGGGCATCGGCGGTCAAGTTGCGGCAGAGGCGGGGTCGGGCGAGGGCGGCCTGTTGACTCACGCTGATATTCTGGCGGGCGAAGAAGCCGAAGATTGGACCCGCGCCAATGCCCTGCTTGAAACCGTCGAAGAGATAGAGCTGGTTGGCCCGTCGGTCACGCCAACAGAACTGTTGATCCGGCTGTTCCACGAAGAAGAGCCACGGGTTTTTGAGGAAACCCATGTGCATTTTGGATGTTCGTGCAGCCCCGACAAAGTGCGTCAGGCAATGTCGATTTATTCGCAAAAAGACATCAAGACCATGACGACAGCCGAAGGCGTCGTGACGGCGGATTGTCAGTTCTGCGGCGCGCATTACCAGTTTGACCCAACCACCTTGGGGTTTGAGGCGAAAGATGCCTGATCTGGCGCGCCTGCGTGCGGCTGTTCAGCCACATTTGGGCGGCTCGTCGGACTACGATCTGAATCCGAAAATCACCCTGCCGCCGGGACGCGTTTTGCGGCCGGCGGCGGTGTTGCTGGCCGTTTGGAACGACGGCTTGATCCTAACCAAGCGCGCGTCGCATTTACGGCACCATCCAGGGCAAATCGCGTTTCCGGGCGGCAAGTTGGATGCAGGCGACATAAATCTGCAGGCCGCCGCCCTGCGTGAGGCGCATGAGGAGGTAGGCCTACCTGCCGCGTCAGTTGACGTTTGGGGTCAGTTGCCCACGCATGAAACGGTCACAGGGTTTGTCGTCACCCCTTTCTTGGGCGTGGTCAGTGGCCCATTTACGCCGCGTGCCGAGGCGGGCGAAGTGGATGAGGTGTTTGTGGCCCCCCTGACGCATGTTCTGGATCTGCAAAAGTACCGCATCGAACAGCGTATGTGGAAGGGTGAGTTGCGACGTTTTTATACTGTTCCCTTGGGTCCCTATTACATCTGGGGTGCGACGGCGCGGATCCTGCGCGCCTTGGCAGAGCGAGTGGCGCAATGAAACTGACAGCACAGTGGCTGGATCACGGGCCGACACAACGGTTTTGCGCGGCTGTCACGGCGGCAGGGCATCGGGTGTTGTTTGTCGGTGGCTGTGTGCGCAACGCGGTTTTGGGGCTTGCGGCATCGGACGCTGATCTGGCGACCGACGCTTTGCCCGACACCATCGCGGCGATCGCTGCGGATGCAGGGTTTCGGACGGTGGCCACGGGGGTGGAGCATGGAACCATCACCGTTTTGGCCGCAGGTGTTCCTCTAGAGGTGACGACCTTTCGCGCCGATGTGGAAACCTTTGGCAGGCAGGCACGTGTCGCCTTTTCAACCAACATTTTGCAAGATGCCCAGCGGCGCGATTTCACCATGAACGCGCTTTATGCCGAGGCGGACGGCACCGTCCTTGACCCATTGGGCACAGGCTTGCGCGATCTTCAGGCGCGGCGGGTGCGGTTTGTCGGGGACGCTGCCCTGCGCATCACCGAAGACTATCTGCGGATTCTGCGGTTTTTCCGCTTTCATGCCCATTTCGGGGATCCGGCTGCGGGTATTGACGCAGAGGGGTTGGCGGCCTGTGCGGCCAATCTTGACGGGATTGACCTGTTGTCGCGCGAACGTATCGGCGCAGAAGTGCGTAAATTGCTGGCGGCGGTTGATCCGGCGCCTGCGGTGGCCAGCATGGCCGCTGCAGGGGTATTGGCGCGGGTCATTCCCGGCGCCGATGCCACCCATTTGGCCTTGTTGGTCGATCAAGAGGCGGGGATCGCAGCCCGGTGGCAGCGCCGACTTGCCTTGATTGGGGGGGCAAGTTTGCAAGATGACTTGCGCCTGTCGCGCAGCGAGGCCACCCAGATTGACCAAATCCGCCAAGAGATCGGATCGACCCAGACAGCGGCCGTGTTGGCGTGGCGGTTGGGGGCCGTGGCGGCGCTTGACGTGCTGCTGCTACGCGCCACGATGTTTGTACAGCCCTTTGACCACCGCCTGTTGGCTGAAATTGACCGGGGGGCTTTGGCCCGCTTTCCAGTTGAGGCCGCAGACCTGATGCCAGACTTGCAAGGACCAGCGCTTGGCGCACGGTTAAAGCAATTGGAACTGCGGTGGCAAGCAAGCGACCTGCACCTGACGCGTGAAGAACTAATGAACTGATCTTTTTCCCACCGTGGAAGTGTGGTTTAGTGCACCTTCTGCAAGGTGAGGACCATGTTCAAGTTTTTTGAAGGGCTCGTTGATCCCTACGCCCCCTATCCCCAGACTGATACACCGCCACGCAAGCTCTGGCCGTTTTTGCGCGATTACGTGCGGCCGTTCCGGCGGGTTTTTGCGGTTACGGCGCTGACTTCTACGGCAAATTCTGCCTTTGACGTCGGGTTGATCTGGTATGTTGGCCGTCTGATTGATCTGATGTCGCAGGCGGAGCCCGCTGCGGTTTGGGCCAGCCATGGAACGGAGATTATTCTGGTCGGGTTGTTGGTGTTGATTTTGCGCCCGCTGGTCGGTGGTGCAGGTGTGGCGCTGTTGCACAATACGATCTTGCCGAACTTTGGCACGATGATGCGCTGGCGGGCACATGCGCATGTGTTGCGCCAACCAGTTGGGTGGTTCGAGTCCGATT
>JAAFIJ010000001.1:9366-36962 GCA_013298675.1 Rhodobacterales bacterium
GTGCGCATGTGTTGCGCCAACCAGTTGGGTGGTTCGAGTCCGATTTTGCCGGACGGATTGCCAACCGGATCATGCAAGCGCCCCCCGCTGCGGGCGAGGCTGTGTTTCAGACCTTTGATGCGGTGGCCTTTGCCGCCACAACCCTCGTTGGCGCTGCAATCATGTTGGCTGGGGCAGACCCGCGCCTGTTGCTGCCGTTGGTGATCTGGTTTTTGTCCTATCTTGCTTTGATGCGCTGGACCGTAACGCGTGCGGGGCCAGCGGCCACGGCGTCGTCTGATGCGCGGTCTGCCGTGACGGGCCGGGTGGTGGATGCTTATGCCAATATCCATTCGGTCAAACTGTTCGCGCACCAAGATCAAGAGCTGGCTTATGGTCGTGAAGCGATTGAAACATCTCGGCAAAAGTTCATGCAAGAGATGCGGATCGTCACCAAGATGGACATTATCCTGACGGTGCTGAACGGATTTTTGATCGTGTCGGTGACGGCTTGGGCGATGTGGCTTTGGTATTCGGGGCAAGCAAGTGTCGGGGCCGTGGCCGCGGCGATCACCTTGGTTTTGCGGCTGAACAACATGACCTATTGGATCATGTGGGCCACGACCAATCTGGTGCAAAACCTTGGCACCGTCCAAGAAGGGATGGAGACGATTACCGACCCCATTCGCCTGACAGACAGCCCGAACGCACGGCAATTGGCGCTGGGCGCTGGCAAGATTGAGATGATCGATGTCACCCATCACTATGGCCGCGCCTCTGGTGGGTTACAAAACGTATCCTTGACCGTACGGGCGGGCGAAAAGATTGGCATTGTCGGCCGCTCTGGTGCCGGTAAGTCGACCTTGGTCAAGCTGATGTTGCGGTTCTATGATTGTGAGGGCGGCAAGATCTTGTTTGACGGGCAAGATATTGCGGGCGTGACCCAAGACAGTTTGCGCAGGCATATTGGCATGGTTCAACAAGACAGCAGCCTGCTGCACCGGTCTGTGCGCGACAACATCCTTTACGGCCGACCCAATGCGACCGAGGCCGAGATGATCGACGCCGCCACGCGCGCCGATGCGCATGCGTTTATCCTGACGCTAGAGGATCCAGAGGGCCGTCGCGGATACGATGCACATGTGGGCGAGCGGGGGGTCAAGCTGTCGGGTGGGCAAAGGCAGCGCGTTGCCTTGGCTCGGGTCATCCTAAAAGATGCCCCGATCCTGATTTTGGATGAGGCGACATCGGCGTTGGATTCCGAGGCTGAAATGGCCATTCAAAACGCCCTGTTCGGGGTGATGCAGGGGAAAACGGTGATCGCTATTGCGCACCGCTTGTCCACTATCGCTGCGATGGACCGGATCGTCGTGCTCGACGCCGGGCGCATTGCCGAAGAGGGCAGCCATGCCCAACTGATCGCGCTGGGCGGGCTGTATGCCACCTTCTGGTCGCACCAGTCTGGGGGGTTCATTGGGTTGGAGCAGGATGCTTTAAATCAGGTTGGGGCGAAATGAAAATCCTGCTGACGATGGGCGAATGGATCGACGCGTTTCGCCCTGCCGAAGGCGCGCCACCACGAACGTTGGGGGCGTTCTTCAGGTGGTGTTTGCGCGGGACTTGGGGGCAGTTGTGGCTGTCATCGGTCCTGTCGGCCATGGCCGGGATTACAGAGGTCGTCTCGGCCTTGATCCTGGGATGGGTGGTTGATGCGGCGGCAACGTCATCGCCCAGCACATTCTTTGCCGATCACGGGCCATTGGTGATCTGGGCGTCTGTCTTTTACATCGTGTTCCGCCCGTTGATTTTTGCGATTTCCTCGGCCTCGGTTCATATCACCTTGGGGCCAAATCTGTTGCCCTTGGTCTTGTCGCGCCTGCACCGCTGGACGCTTGGTCAGTCACTGACGTTTTTTGACAATGATTTCGCCGGGCGGATTGCGCAAAAGCAGATGCAGGCGGCGCGGGCGGTGACGGATGTGTCAACCGAGGTGATCAACACTGTGTTTTTCGCGCTTGCGTCCGTGATCGGATCGGCGATCTACCTGTTCGCAATTGATTGGACCATCGCCCTTGCCCTGTCGGTTTGGTTGGTGGGTTATGTGCTGTTGATCCGGCATTTTATCCCGATGGTGCGCAAAAACTCTGCCGAGCGGGCTGCGGCGCGCGCCATGGTGACGGGGCAAGTTGTGGACACCATCACCAATATCAAAACGGTAAAGCTGTTTGCCCATGCCCGGTTTGAGGACCGCGTGGCGCTAAAAGCGATGGAGGTGTTTCGCAATCGGTCGCTAGAGTACGGCGAAATTGCTGTTTGGTTCCGGCTGACCTTGATGCTGCTTGCGGGGATTTTGCCTGTCGTTTTGCTGGGGGGCACGATCTATCTTTGGCAAATCGGGCATGCATCCGTGGGCGCCATCGCAACCGCCGGGGCGATTGCCACGCGGATTGCGCAAATGACCGGCTGGGTCAGTTTTACCCTGATGTCGATCTACACCTCTGTTGGCGAGGTCGAGGACGGGATGAACACGCTTGCCGCCCCGCATACACTGGCTGACGCACCGGATGCGATCGATTTGCCAAAGGTCAAGGGCGAGGTACGTTTTGAAGGTGCACGGTTTGCTTACGGTGCCGCGCGGGGTGGGATTGAAGGCATTGATCTGGTGATCCGGCCGGGTGAGAAAATTGGCATCGTCGGCGCATCGGGGGCGGGGAAGTCGACCTTGGTGTCGCTGCTGCTGCGGCTTTATGATTGCGAGGCAGGCCGGGTGCTTGTCGACGGGATCGATGTGCGCGCAGTCACGCAGGAATCTTTGCGCCGTCAGATTGGCATGGTCACCCAAGAAACCGCGATGTTCAACCGATCGGCCCGCGACAATATCTTGTACGGTCGGCCGGATTCGTCGGTTGAAGACGTGATTGCCGCGTCAAAGGCGGCTGAGGCGGCTGAGTTTATCGATGGTATGGCAGACCATAATGGGCGTAAGGGGTATGACGCCTATTTGGGAGAGCGCGGCGTGAAACTGTCTGGGGGGCAACGTCAACGCATCGCCTTGGCGCGGGCCTTTTTGAAAGACGCGCCGATCCTTGTGCTGGATGAAGCTACCTCTGCTTTGGACAGTGAAGTTGAGGCAAGCATTCAAGCGGCGCTGTCACGCGTGATGCAAGGTAAGACGGTGCTCGCGATCGCGCACAGGCTGTCAACCATTGCGGAAATGGACCGCATCGTTGTGTTGGAAAAGGGCCGAATTGCAGAATTGGGCAATCATCAGGAACTATTGGCGCTGGGCGGGTTATATGCCCGCTATTGGAACCGCCAATCCGGCGGCTTTATCGGCGCCGATGAGCAGGAAGTAGTCGTTTGAAAATTATCATCGAAAAGCTGGGGCACTTGGGCGACGGTATCGCCATGGGTGCCGACGGTCCGATTTACGCTAGCGGCTGTTTGCCTGGTGAAGAGGTTGAGGGCGAGTTGGTTGGCGACACCCTGACCGGCGTGCGTATTATCACACCGTCGGCCAAGCGGGTGCGCGCGCCGTGCAGTCACGCAAAAACCTGTGGCGGATGTCACTTTCAACATGCGGCGGACGATCTGGTTGCCGAATGGAAGCAGGGCGTGGTTGAGGGCGCTTTGACGGGGCAAGGTTTGTCGACAACATTCCTTCCAATCATCACCTCTGCGGCGCAGTCCCGGCGCAGGGCGACCTTTACTGGGCGCAAGCTAAAGGGCGGCGCGCAGGTTGGGTTTCACGCGCGCGGGTCTGATTTGTTGGTGTCAATCCCGAATTGCAAACTGCTACACCCGGATCTTTTGGCGATGGTTCCTGTGCTGGAAGACATGGTCAAACTGGGCGCATCGCGCACGGTTGAGGTGCAGTTGGCCGTGACGCGCAGCGTTTCGGGGGCAGATATTTCGGTGATGGGCGGCAAAGCGCTGGATTCTGAGTTGCGGATGGAACTGGCCCGTTTGACCGAAAGCGCGGGTTTTGCCCGGCTGACATGGAACAACGAGACGGTGGCTTTGCGCACCTTTCCGATGCAGCGATTTGGCAATGCCCTTGTGGCCCCGCCGCCCGGATCGTTCTTGCAGGCGACACAAGAGGGCGAAAGCGCATTGCTGCGCGCCGTCGCGCTGGCGATTGGGCCGGGTGCCAAGCGCATCGCCGATCTTTTCGCAGGCTCAGGCACCTTTGCCCTGCCCTTGGCCGAACGGTTTGAGGTTTTGGCAGTTGAAGGCGAGGCGAAAATGGCCGCCGCACTGGAAAAGGCCGCACGCAACACCGCTGGTTTGCGCCGCGTGACTGTTGAGGCGCGCGATTTGTTCCGCAGGCCCTTAGAGCCCGCCGAATTCAAAGGCATTGATGCCGTGGTGATTGACCCGCCGCGCGCGGGGGCAGAAGCGCAGTTTGCGACCCTTGCCGTGGCGCAAGTGCCAATCATTGCCTCGGTTTCGTGCAACCCGATTACGTTTGCGCGCGATGCGAAAACCCTGATCAAAGCTGGATATACGCTGGATTGGGTGCAAGTGGTTGATCAGTTCCGCTGGTCCACTCATGTCGAATTGGTTGGGCGGTTCAGCATTTCTACCAAGTGAAAAGGAAGTGCGGGTCGCCTCTAGGCAGGGCGGCTGCAATCCTCTATGTCAGGGCGCAATAAAAACAAACAGGCGCATGATGTCACTTCTTCGGGTCTTCCTTTTGCTGGCGATAGGATTTGGCGTTTCTGCCTGCGGTTCAAAGTTCAAGTCCTATGATGGCCCCCCCATCACATCAATTCAGGTGCACAAAGAAGACCGGAAAATGTATCTGGTCAGCGATGGCAAGATTGCAGCCGCCTATGACATCGCGTTGGGCACGAACCCTATTGGCCATAAACAGTTTGAGGGCGACGGCAAAACGCCCGAAGGCGCCTACCGCATCAGCCATAAGAACCCGGATTCGAGCTATCATTTGTCTTTGGGTATCAGCTATCCCGACAATGTAGACCGTGAGTATGCGGCAAAGCTTGGAAAACCACCGGGCGGCGACATTTTTATTCACGGCGGCCCGCGCGGAAAGATTAAGAACAAGGATTGGACCGTCGGCTGTATCGCCGTCACCGACAAAGAGATTGAGGAAATCTACGCGATGGTTTCCGAAAACACGCCGATCTATATCTTTGAATGACAAAAGGCGGCCCCATCATCGGGCCGCCTCTTTGCATCTCAAGTGTTCTATAGGCCGGAGCGCGGCGCGACCTAATCCGCGCTAGGCACCAAGCATAACTGTCCACCAAATTTTGCCATTCGACTCTTGGAACCATGCAAAGCCGATGCTGGTTGCGCGTGGGTCAAGCAAGACATCGCGCGTGTCTGGCTGTGCCATCCATGCCGCAAGAGTTTCCAGTTCTGTCTGGAACGTCTCAGAAATCAACTCTCCCAACAGGCGACCCGTGTAGTTGACGCGTTGGGCGCGCAACAAAGGCGACGATCCGTCAGAGCCAAAGTGCCAAGGGCGGTTTTGCACCGACATATCGCGCGAATGGGTCAACGACGCAGCGTTCAGTGCCGCATCAAAATTCAGCGGCGCAGAGCCCTTGGCCGATCGTAAAGAGTTCACCGAGTCTAGCAAGCGAAAGGGAATGACCTCGGCCAACTGCGGGGTGATGCGGTACACGCGCGGCAAAGGCTTGCCGTCGGTGCCGATTGGAGACGTGGTGTTGTTGGTGCAGGCTGCCAAGAGGGCCGCCGCGGCGCCGGACAAAAGAACGGTTCTTCTTTTCATGAATTCTTACCCAAGCCTATTGCTATCCAAATCGGGCCCAAACAGGGTGCCGTTTGCCAATGTTCGGCAGTATTTAGCCGAGAATGAACGGTTTCACAAACCCACAACGCCCCTCGTCGGCGGAAATGACGTCAGATTGATTTGCGGCTGCTCTCGCAACGCTGTAATAGCCCCTGAAATGATTAGCAAAGGAGATCAGCGGATGACCGCCGAAAACCGCCACCGCCTGAACCGTCGTCTGTTTGTTGGTGCTGCTGCCTCTGTCCTTGGGGCGGCTGCACTGCCGGCCTTTGGGCAAGAGGGATCGACAGAAATTGAAGCCCCAACCACCGTTGGCTCGGTGCGCAACAACATCTCGTCTTTCCGAATGTTGGATTGGCAGGATTATTTTGCGGACACGCGCAACGGCGCGATCCTTGTCGATATCACCTCGCGCGCGCTGCATTATTGGTCCGAAGATCAGTCGATCTATCGCCTTTTCCCAACCTCGGTTGCGATGACAGATGATTTGACCCGCCGCGGGCGCACTGAAGTTGTCCAAAAGGTTGTGGCCCCAGAGTGGCGCCCCACGGCGGCAATGCTAGAGCGTCATCCAGAATGGCCACCGGTGATTGCAGGCGGTGCTGCGGACAATCCGCTTGGCACCCACGCTTTGTATCTTGGGTGGCAGTATTACCGGATTCACGGCACCCATGACACACGCAAAATCGGCCGCAGATCATCAAGTGGCTGCGTCGGCCTGTACAATGAGCACATCCAAGAATTGTTTCCCCTTGCAAAAGTAGGGACACAGGTGTTGCTAATTTGACGACATGGCTATCTTGCTGTCAGCCGTTTTTTGCCGAGACATTGCATTTGTGACGCCTGCCAGCATAGATAGGCCGCATGAGGAATAGTCTTGGGCGCGTGTCGTCGCCTAGGATTGATTTTGTCGACACGCAATAACTGGAGAATACCATGAAAAAGATCGCTCTTGCTGCCGCTTTGACCGTAGCTGCTTCCACCGCTTTCGCTGGTGGCGTTAAAGAAACCATGACCGAAGAGACCGTTGCAGCAGCGACTTCGTCCTCGGCTGGTGGCGTGCTTGTTCCACTGTTGCTTCTGATCCTGCTTGCTGCAGCAGCATCCAAGTAATCTTTTCTACAAAAGATTTACAAAAGGGACGGCAGTTTGAACTGCCGTCCCTTTTTGTTTGGGTCACCAGACTATGGTGCGTTAAATCCATCCTTGAAGATTGGCATTGATCACCCCGACCAACGCGTCGATGTGTGCGGGCTCGTCGTTCAGGCAGGGAATGTAGGTAAAGCTTGTGCCGCCGGCGTGAAGAAACGCCTCACGGATTTCGCCGTTAATTTCCTCAAGCGTTTCAATGCAATCTGCGGAAAATGCGGGGGCCATGATGGCGATATTCTTTTTACCCGCCTTTGCCAGCTCTGCCACATGTTTCACCGTATAAGGCTTTAGCCATTCCGCGCGACCAAAGATCGACTGAAAGGTTGTGTCGATGCTGCCCGCAGCCCAGCCCAGCCGTTCACGCAAAAGTCGGGTCGTTTTGGCGCAATGGCAGTGATAGGGATCGCCCTCCATCAGATAACGCAGCGGCATTCCGTGATAGCTGGCGACAAGCACATCCGGGCGCTGCGGCAATTGGGCATAGGCCCGCTCCACCGATTGGGCCAAGGCGTCGATATAGGCGGGATCGGCAAAGTATTCGGCCACAGTGCGCGCGGCGGGCTGACGCTTTTCCTTTGCCAGCGCCGCAAAGAAAGCGTCGTTGGCGGTGGCGGAGGTAGCCCCTGCGTAATGCGGATATAGCGGGAAAAACAGTATTTTTTCACAGCCCTGCGCCACCAGATTGCGCACCCGGGATTCGGTTGAAGGGTTTCCATACCGCATTGAAAAATCGACAATGACTTTGTCGCCATACTGATCGGCCAATGATTTGGCGATGGCGGCGGTTTGGGCCTTGGTGATCGTCAACAGCGGGCTTTCGTTGTCTTTGTGGTTCCAGATCGACTTGTAATTCGCGCCGCTGGCAAAGGGGCGTCTGGTCAGGATGACCAATTGCAAAATTGGCTGCCAGATCCAATCGGACAGGTCCACCACGCGCTTGTCAGACAAAAACTCATTCAAATAGCGGCGCATCGACCAATAATCATAGCCGTCTGGCGTTCCCAGATTGGCAAGCAGCACCCCGATTTTCGGGGACATGACCGCGGGGTGCGAGGATGGGGCGTGGGTCAGTCGATCTGCGCCGGGTTGGACTTGTGCCATCATGGGTTCCTTGGAATTGCGGGTGTCGAGCGGACGTCAGTCTCGTCTTCGTCGCGCCTAAGCGCCAGTTCGGGCACGGCCAAAGCCTCGGCCAGCCGGGCCTTGGCAGAGCCGGGTCGCAGCGGCTTTTGCTGGCTTTCATGCGGGGCCCAGCCTGTCAGGCAAATGAATTCAAAAGTTGCCGGAATGCGACCATCTGCCCCAACAAAGCGTTGGTGGTAGATCTCTGACGCGCGGGCAAAAACGCGTCGGTTGGTGGGGGTGCGCAGACGGGCTGTCAGCGCGTTTGCTTCGCCCATGGCGCGCAGATCGCGCATCAGGTGAAAGGCGCTGGTATAGCGCACTTCTTTGGTAAAGCTGTCCGCGACAGGCAAAGCAAATCCCGCGCGCTGCAACAGCCCACCCAGATCGCGGATCTCACCCATGGGCAGCACCCTTGGGGACAGCCCACCCGAAACCTCTATTTCCGCTTCGGCCAGACAGGCGCGCAGTTCGTGCAAGGTTTGACCGCCAAACATCACCCCCAAAAACATGCCATCGGGTGCAAGGCCAAGGCGGCACTGCACCAATTGCCCCACTGGGTCATTCGCCCAGTGAAGCGAAAGCGCGTGGATGATCAGATCATTTTGCCCCAGGCCCGTTGCCAAAACGTCGTCGTCCGGGGTGGTCGGGCCCAAACTTTGCCAAATTTTAGGAAAACTCGTCACAATTTTGGGGGACGTAAACGGTCTGTTAACATCCAGCAGTCTTTCCTGAACCTCGGCAATGGCCTCTGCATGCAGAAAGAACTCTGTCGCGCGGGCGCGGCGCAGGGCCAAGGCTGGTCGGTCGGTCAGGGAATTGGGGATGCTCATGCAGCCGGAACATAGGTTGGCGCGATGAATTTGCAAGACGCACTTCATCTGGTTTACCCCGCGCAATGCATTCTTTGTGATGCTTTGGTCGCGACAGACTTTGGGCTTTGCGGTCAGTGCAGAGTTGGGACAAATTTTATTGGCGGTTTGGTGTGCGACAAATGTGGCACTCCCCTGCTCGGCGACGATGACGGGCGGGCGGTACTGTGTGACGACTGTATGTCAACGGCGCGGCCTTGGTCGCGGGGACGTGCGGCGATTGTGTACCGGGACGGCGGGCGAAGCCTTGTTTTGGCGTTAAAGCACGGCGACCGAATGGACCTTGCCCGGCCCGCCGCGCAGTGGTTGTTCGCGGCGGCACAGCCGATTTTGCGCGATGAGATGATCATCGCCCCCATTCCTCTGCATTGGACCCGGTTGTTGATGCGTCGGTACAACCAATCTGCGCTGCTGTCTGCGGCTTTGGCCCGGTTGACGGGTTTGGTGCATTGCCCTGATCTGTTGTCTCGTCGCAGGGCGACCTTTAGCCAAGACCACCGGGGAAAAGAGGCACGTTTTGCCAATCTTCACGGTGCGCTGACGATCACATCGCGGCATCAAAGGCTGCTTCAGGGTCGACATGTGCTGTTGGTAGATGACGTGATGACATCGGGCGCCACCTTTGCTGCGGGTGCCGAAGCGTGCTTGCGGGCAGGGGCATCAGAGGTTTCTGTGCTGTCCCTGACCCGCGTGCAAAAAGAAGGTCAAAGCGGTAGCGCCATGTTTTGATGTTCAATGCCTGCGTCGTCAAACAGCGGGCCATAGGCCGTGAAACCCAGGTTTTCATAGAAAGCCAGCGCATGGGTTTGCGCGCCCAGCTTGGCAGTCTTGATCGCCGGGTTTTGGCGCAAAACCGCAATGGCCTGTCTGATCAAAAGCGCACCAATACCTTTGCCGCGCTGATCCGCCAGCACACACACGCGGCCAATCTTGCCCGTGTCGCCGCTCACGATAATCCGCGCCGTACCCACAGCGCGCCCTTGTTCTGTCGCCAAAAGATGCAGGGCGGCATCGTCTTTGTCATCGACCTCGTCTGCCTCACTGACACCTTGTTCTTCAATAAACACTGTGCGGCGCAAGCGCCTGCAGGTGGCGATGTCACGGGTCACGGTGATGTCGATCATGCGAAATAGTCCGTCAGAATGCGGGTATAGATCGACTTTAGTTGTTGGATTTGCACCACTTCGACCCGCTCGTCGACCTGATGCATGGTTTTGCCGACCAAGCCAAATTCGACCACCGGGCAATGATCTTTGACAAAACGCGCATCAGAGGTGCCACCACTGGTGGAGTATTCTGGCGTGACCCCCGTTTCGGCATGGACCGATTTTGCGACCAGTGCGGAAAATGCGCCGGGCGCGGTCAGAAAGCTTTCGCCAGATATCTGAAAGCGGCAGGTGATCGCGACGCCTGTTTTGGCTGCAACAAGGGCGGCTTCCTGCGTCAACCAGTCTTTCAGACTTTGGCCTGATTGGGCATCGTTGAAGCGAATGTTCACGGTGGCCGTGCCTTTTGCCGGGATGACATTGGTCGCGGCATTGCCGCAATCAATCGTGGTGATCGCCAAGGTAGAAGCGTCAAAATGGTCGGTGCCAGTGTCGAGGGGGCTTTCCTCAAGTTTTCCCAGCAGGGCCACCAACGCGGTCATCGGGTTTTTGGCGCGGTGCGGATAGGCGGAGTGCCCCTGAACACCTTGCGCGGTAAACCAGCAGGTCATGCTGCCACGGCGACCGATTTTCATCATCTCGCCCATGGTGTTGGGGCAGGTGGGCTCGCCAACCAGACAGTGGGTCATGCGCTCACCCGTCTGTGCCATCCAATCCAGCAGCGCCACCGTGCCGTCGGTGGCATCGCCCTCTTCATCACCCGTTATCGCCAGAATAACCGCGCCGTCTGGGGGCGTGGTTTGGACAAAGTCGATGGCCGCCGCCGCGAAGGCCGCGACGCCTGACTTCATATCCGTCGTTCCGCGCCCATACATTACACCGTCTATGATCGCCGCGCCAAAGGGGTCTTGGGTCCACGCGCCAATGTCGCCGATTGGCACCACATCGGTATGACCGTTAAAGCCAAAGGACTTATTCGCGCCCTGCACGCCCCAGCGCGCAAAGAGGTTCGGCGTGCCGTTGCGGTCAACCCGAGTACAAGCGAAGCCCGCCTGCCCAAGCACCTCCGCAAGCAGCGTCAGCGCGCCACCTTCGGTTGGCGTGACAGAGGCGCATCGGACAAGTTTTGCGGTGAGATCTACCGCATCCATGGGCACAATTTTGGGCATCGTTCGCTCACTTATGACTTTGCTATGACTGAGGTAACCAATCGCTGCATTGGCTGCAACTCTTGTAAACTTCCGGGGCAATCTTTGGGCAGTGTGGCTTCCTCGCAACCGTCTTTGCCATGATTTTGTCATTGTCTGTTTGCGGATGACTTCACTGGATCGGCACGCTAGCCTAATCGTTAATAAAAATCGTCCTGAGGCAGGGCAAACGCGGGTCGCAAAGACCCACCTGAGCAGACTACAAAAAACCCGCGCGATAGGCGGAAACCACAGGTGTTTGACCTGCTTCCAAAGGACTTGGGAGCAGTGAATATGGCCACAGGTGCCGAGCTAACCTACAATACCGCTGCCACGGCGGTGCAAATGGCCAATGCGATCTTTGGCGATGGCGTCACAGTGACGGGGGCAACCTATACCGGAGCCACCGCGTCAAAGGCGATTTACACCAATGGCCAGTTGTCGCCGGGGGTCACGCCGGGAACCACAGGCGTGATCCTATCGACAGGAAACGCCGCAGACTTTACCCAATCCAGCGGTGATCCGAACCGGAATGCTGGGACTTCGACCGATACCACGGGCACCAACGGGAACGCACAGTTCAACGCGATTGCCGGAACGTCGACCTTTGATGCGTCGTGGCTGAACGTTGACTTTATCCCAACGGGCAATGTCCTGACGATGAAGTTTGTGATTTCATCTGAAGAGTACCCTGAATATGTAACCCAGACATACAATGATGTGGTGGGTGTCTGGATCAATGGTACCCATGTTCCTATCAGCGTGGGAACGGGTGTGTCTGGGGTGACCAACCTCAATGGGGCGACGCAGCCGAACCTATATGTTTCAAACAATACCGGCGATCTTTACAACACGGAAATGGATGGTTTTACCATCACACTGTCGTTGGTTATTCCGGTCAAAGCCGGAGTGGTAAACTCTATCCGCATAGGCGTCGCCGATGCGGGCGATGCCCAGTATGACACAAACCTCTTGATCGCGGGCGACTCGGTTCAGTCGGTTCTCGTGGCGCGCGACGATGCGGTGACGATGACAACGCGAGAGTCCGAGACCATCAAGGTTTTGCTGAACGACTATAAGGCTGCGGGCACCCTGACGATCACCCATCTGAATGGGGTGGCGGTTGTTGCAGGTCAGGTCGTAACTTTGCCGTCAGGACAGAAAGTAAAGCTGAACGCCGACGGAACGATCACGATTGTCGGCAATGGCGACACCGAAAAGCAGTCTTTCACTTACACAGTGACCGATGGTCTTGGGCATAGCTCTAACGCGATCGTCACGTTCAATTCCATTCCGTGTTTTGTGGCTGGCACCATGATCCGGACAGAACATGGTGAAAAGCCGGTAGAAGAAATCCGGGCTGGCGATCTTGTTTATACCCATGATGACGGATTGCAGCCGATCAGATGGGTTGGGCGCAAGACCGTTTCTGCCGAGGGGGCGTTGGCACCCATCAGGATAAAGGCCGGAACATTTGGCCCGCACGGCACCTTGATGGTGTCCCCGCAACACCGGGTTTTGGTGCGTGATGTGCTGGCGGAATTGCTGTTCGGTGAGGCGGAAGTATTGGTCGCGGCCAAAGATCTGGTGAATGATCGCACGGTTCGTGTGCGCCGGGGTGGAGAAGTGGACTATGTCCACCTGTTGTTTGATCGCCATCAGATCGTGTTTTCAGAGGGGTTGGCCACAGAAAGCTTTCTTCCGGGGCCACAGATGTCCTCGATTCTTGAACAAAGCAGTGCTGACGAGATATTTGCGATCTTTCCCGAGCTCGATCCCGAAAGTGGCGCGGGATACAGCGCTTCGGCGCGTAGAGCGTTGAAACCGTTTGAGGCGCAGGTGCTGTTCAGCGCTGGCCGAAAGGCGGCTTAAGGATGGGCTTTATCCCCAGCTGCATTGCCCCAGCCGAGGCCGAATGGGTTGCCTTGTCGGACAAAGGCACCTTAACCGCACAAGGCATGACTGACGCGTCTCTTGATCACGGTGTGTTTGTTATGGAACTGTCGTTGCCATTGCAGGGATCGACAGTCCTTTTGGATCATCAACAGCATGGGGCGACTGGGCATTCGTTTTCGATCTTTTGTGATCCGACGGTTGGCGTTGTTGTGCTTCATCGCGGCGCAGGTGAGATCTTTCGGCATGTTTTGCAGGGGCCACTTAGCTGCACCGAAGGGACTGGGCGCATCACCTTCCGGTTTAACGTATCGACCGATTGCTGGGATCTGACCTATGCTGTCTTGGGGCGCGAAGATAAAACCACGGTGTTTGCCAAGGGGCGGTCGGTCAAGGCGTTCAACATGGCTGATATGCATGTGACCTGCACCTCTTTTCACCGGGTTCGCAGGCATCCGTCGGTCTTGTGGTTCGGTCTGACACGCGGCGACGCGCCGCCTGCTTTGGCCGCATGGGTCGGAATGCGCACCCCTGTTCAAACACCTTATGGGCTGGTCGCCGCGGGTCATTTACAACCGGGTGACCTTGTTGACACCGTTGATCGCGGAACGCTTATGTTGCAAGCCGTGCGGCATATGGAATGCCCAAGCCGGGGGTCGTTTGCCCCTGTTTTGCTGCGCGCGCCCTATTTTGGCAACAGCGTCGATCTGTTGGTCGCGGCTGATCAAAGAGTGGCAATAGTCGGCACTGAGGTAGAGTATTTGTTTGGCGAAGAGGCCGTTTTGATGCCCGCCAAGGCGATGGTCGACAACCGCATTGCGTTGGCCGACCACCGCCGGGCGACGACATCTGCGGTGGTTCTGGACTTTGGCCAACCGGCATTGATAGAGGCAGATGGCTGCGTGCTGGCGATTCCCCATCAGTCACATCAGCCATTGTTGCGCGGCCTTGCACCGTTTGAGGTGATGACGCTGCAATCGCTGTTGGGGCGCTCTTTAGGGCGCGGAGCAGGCTAAGTGATTTGATCGAAAAAGGGCGTCATCTGCGCCACGATCACCGAGTTCTCGGTCAACGCGCGCTCCATCAGGTCTAATTCGTCGTCGTCGATTTCATCGCCTGCTTCCAACCGCTCTTCGCGGGTGCCGTAGCCAGACACATCCAGCGGGGCAAGATCGGCCTGCTTTAGAATGGCCACGGTTTCGCGCACGGCCTCTGCCTCATCCACACCGCTTGCATAGCAGATCAGCGCGGCACCGGTTGATTTGTCTGGCAGGCCGTCGCCTTCTTTGCGGCCAACTTGGACAACCAAAGTGTAGACCTGCTGTTTTCCTGCTTCGCGTGTCATCGGGTACTCTCCAAAATCGGTTGAAGCAGTCACCCAGAATCAGTAAAAAGACAAGACCGCTTGGCGGGTGTGGTGCCGGGCCTCTGGTTGATGATCAGCCTTAAGGGTGGCATCTGGAACTTTACCGAAAGAAACCGCATGCCCGTTCCGATGAATTCCCTGAAAGCCGCGCTCGTCAATAAACAACCGCAGTTTGGCCTGTGGGTTAACCTTGCCAGCGCCTATTCAGCCGAGTTGATGGCTGGCGCGGGGTTTGACTGGCTGTTGATTGACGCAGAACATGGGCCGAACTCGGTGACGACGATCTTGGCGCAGATGCAAGCGATTGGTCCACGCTGTCAGGTCGTCGTGCGCCCAATAGAGGGCGAAACATGGATGATCAAACAGCTGTTGGATCTGGGAGTTCAGACCATTCTGGTGCCGATGATCGAAAGCGTTGGCGCGGCCGAAAAGATGGTCAGGGCAATGCACTATCCGCCGAAGGGCAATCGTGGCGTTGGGGCTGCTGTGGCGCGCGCCTCTGATTTCGGGCGCCAGACGGATTATATCCACACAGCGGGCGCGCAGACCTGTCTTTTGTTGCAAATCGAAAGCCGCGCCGGGCTGGCGGCTTTGCCCGATATTCTCGCGCTGGGCGGGGTCGATGGCGTATTCATTGGCCCGGCTGATTTGGCCGCCGACATGGGCTTTCCCGGCAACGCGGGCGCGCCGCAGGTTCAAGCGGCGATTGATGCGGCACTGCTGGCGATCATTGCCAGTGGCAAATCTGCGGGCATCCTGACCTTTGATTTGAACGCCGCCGCCAGATACCGCGATATGGGTGTCACGTTCATTGGCGTTGGGGCGGACCTTTCGTTGCTCGTCAAGGCTGCCAAAACCCTGCGTGACAGCGTCCGCGCGCTTTAATCGACCTTTCTTTAGGCGGCCAGCGCGTCTGTCGTGGCACAGGTGCCGGTCGGCATCCAAAATGGATCCAGAACAAGCAAGTCTTGAAGGCGTCGGTCGGTGACTTGGCCCAGAGTTGAGTGACCAATCAAACCAGCAGGCACGCTGGTTGCCATCTGCAACGCTTGCTCTGGTGGCAGGTTTAGGACGTTGATCGCGCGCGCCACGCTTTCGGCCATGGTGGTGTGTGCGCCCGCTAAAGACCCTTCGGCATTGATCAGACGGCCGCCCGACAGCTTTATCTTTTGGCCATAAAGTTCAAACCTGTCAGAGCCGCCAATTGTCGACATCGAGTCTGACACCAGGAACATGCGGTTTGGCAGGGGGCGGGCGCGAATGGCCAAAGACAGCATTTGATCGGCAACATGATGCCCGTCGCAGATGATCCCGCAATAGGCGTCAGAGTTTATCGCCGCCCCCGTCACGCCCGGCGCGCGGTTCAACATGGGCGACATTGCGTTGAACAGATGGGTAAAGCACGTGGCCCCTTCGGCAAGGCAGCGTTCCACCTCATCCGAGGTCGCGTCTGAATGCCCGATGGACACCACAGCACCCAAGCCGACCAACCGGGCGATCTGGCCCGGCAGCACTGATTCTGGCGCCAAAGTGATTTTCACAAACACAGCATGGTCCCGCAGAGACGCGATCAGGTCCATCGTGCCTTGATCCAGCGGGCGCACATACTTGGCAGCATGTGTGCCGCGACGTGGAATGCTGATATGGGGCCCCTCGATGTGAAGGCCCAAAATACCGTCCATGCCCTTTGCCTCAATCGCCGCTGCGACCGCCGCGCGCAGGATGTCCGGGGCAGATGTGATGACAGTGGGCAAAATGCCCACCGTGCCAAAGGTTCGGTGCGCGGCGGCAATCACGCCCATTGATGCAGCAGTGGGGGCGTTGTTCAACAGCACATCGCCGCCGCCGTTCACTTGCAGATCAAGGTATCCGGGTGTGATCGTGCCGGGCACTGGGTGCAGGTTCGTGCCCTGCGGCAAAGCGGCACGTGCCACAAGTGTCGTCGCGCGGCCATCTTTCACGCCAAGCGCCATTCCCCGACGCAGTGTTGCGCCGTCGAAGATTTGGTCGGGGCAAAGCCAATGGGATGCAAATTCGGTCATGGGCGCCCCTCTAACCCATGAAACCACCCGGTGTCAGGGTGTGATGCCGGGTTTTTTGCCTGGTATGCCGCAAATGCCGCACCTCTGGCACCGCTTGCGTCACCGCCTTGGGCCAAGAGTATCTGCGGAACCGCGAATCCGGTCAGCATCGCACCTTGCAAGGCGTGGGTCAGATCATCTACCACACCCGGCGCTTGGGACAGTCCGCCGCCCAGAACGATGCATTCGGGGTCAACGGTCAGGCACAGGGTCATCAACATCTCGGTCACCAGCGCACACCAGACGCCCCACACTGTCGCAAGCTGCGGGTCCGTCTGCCTGTCGCGCGCGATGTCAACGGGCGACAGGGCGCGCCCTGTCAGATGTTGGCACAACAAGGTTAATCCGGGCCCTGAAATCAATGTCTCGGTGCAGCCAAGCCTGCCGCAGCCGCACAGCACAATCGGCAAATTGTGCTTTTGCACGATCGCCGCTGACAATGAGAAATGGCCAAACTCGCCGCCTATCATCGCGGCGCCTTGCAAAAGCTGTCCGTTCACGGCGATGCCGCCGCCAATGCCTGTGCCGATGATCAGACCAACAGCCGGGCTTTGCCCTTTTGCCACACCAAAAGCGGCCTCGGACAAGGTCAAGGCACGGCAATCGTTGACATAGGTCACCTCGACCCCGGCAGCTTGGGCAATGTCGCGCGCAAAAGGTTTGCCGGTCGCGGGCAGGTTTGCTGTCAGTGCAAGATTGCTTACCGGATTGATCAATCCAGCTGCAGCAATGCCAATTGGCGCGTCCGGCCCGGCTTGGGTGCGGGCCCACGAGATTTGCGCGCAGATCGCGCGCACCAATTGGTCATAGGTTTGTGGCGTCTCGATGCGGTGGCGTGACGCAAGCGCCCAGCTGGCATCAAAGACCTGCGCCTCTATTTTCGTTCCGCCAAGGTCAATGCCGATGGCACTCATAGAGTTTGCGTGACCTTGCTAAGGGTTTCGGGATGGTCCGGGTTCAGACCCAATGACAGCGCAAGGTCAAGAACCAAAGGGTATGTCAAACACAACAGCGCCGCCGCTGCGGCCGCAGGCGTCAGGTTGACGGCACCTACATCTGACGGCCTGATGCGATAAACACGGGTGCCAATCTTGCCAAACCGCGCTTCGGCCGCATCAAGGCTGGCCTGAACTTCGGGCTCGTCGGTATCGAGGATCAGCACGAACAGCGGGCGCGTCGCGAGTTGCAAAGGTCCGTGCAACACTTCAGAACTTGCATAGGCCTCTGCATGCAGGGCGCAGGTTTCCTTTAGCTTCAACGCAAGTTCTTGGGCCGCGCCATAGCCCGTATCGCGGCCAATGATATAGACATGTTCAGCGAGGGAGAGTGACGCCAAAATGTCGCCCAGTCGCGGGTGAACGACACCTTCAAGCGCGAGGACTCCTTTGGCAGAGGCGGTGGCCCTGGTGGCGTAATCAGGCACTAAATAGCCAAGTAGAGCCATTCCTGCTGCAATAGACGCAATCACAGACTTGGTTGCAGGGACGGCCAGCTCTGGTCCTGCATTCAGGGGCAGGGTGACATGGGCCGCCTCTTGAACATCGGACCCGGGCTGATTGACCAGACCAACGACGACGCTGCCCCGTGATGCCGCGCCTTTGGCGGATCGCACAAGATCGCCACTCGCACCGGACTGTGACACGACCAGCGTCGCGTTGCCGGTCAGATCAACGCCTTGGCCTGTAGAGAATATTGACGGCGGCAGGCTGGTCATCGGCTTGCCGGTTTCGCGCATAAACTCGTATGACAGGATATTCGCCGCCGCGTCTGACGACCCGCGCGCAATGGTATAGAACCCACGTACCGCAGCCAGATCGAGCGTTTCAAGCGCGGCCACGGAAGCATCCGAAAGCGTCAGCGCACGGCAAAAGGCTGCGGGAGAGTCTGCAATCTCGCGTTTCAGGTGTTGACCGGCGGTTTGTGCGTTTGGCGTTGTCATTTCGACCTCAGGCCAAAGGCATCAAGTTTTTTCCAAACTTCGGTCAGGTCAACGACCTGACCCGTTTTGCGCGCCTGATCCAGCGCAAGGGCGGCGATCCCCGCCTCCATCGCGTCAAGGATCGACACGGGCAACCCAGCAGACGTGCCGCGCAAATAACTGGCGATGTCGGCGCACATCATGTCATCTGCGCCGTAATGCGCGCCCTTGGCGGCGGCGCCTTGGGTGTAGTCATGCGCTATCAGCCTGCGACCATCGCGGGCCGTGACATTCAGATAGCCGCGCACAAAATCACCCTCGGCCATGCCATGCGTGCCCATCACACAAAAGCGCCGCTGTTCGTCGGGCACGTTCAGGTTGGTGTGAAACGCCAGACTTGCGCCGCTTTCATACTCAAGGATCGCAGTCTGATAGTCGATAATGTCGCCGTCAGAGGTAAAGGGATCGTCGGTGCTTTCCCAAACCGATTTCTTGACGTGAAAGATTTCCGCCTCGGAATTCGATGCTGGGGCGTTTTCAGGCAGGAATGACTTTCGCCCGCCAAAACTTGCCACGCGCTGTGGCCGCGACCCGGTGATCATGTTGTAAATGTCGATGTCATGGCAGCATTTTTCCAGCATGAAGCCGCCGGCCAAGTCATCACGTCTGCGCCAGTCGCGCATAAAGAAAGCGCCGTGGTAGGGACCGATATGCTCGTTCGCCTCAAGCGAGACGATGCGGCCCAAAAGCCCTTTGGCTTGGGCGGCGCGCAGATCGACCATGTGCTGCGAATAGCGCAAGACCAGACCCACCATCGCCCGGTCAACACCGCCATGCGCCGCCAAAAGCCGCGCCAGTTCCAGCGTTTCGTCGATGGAAATCACCACAGGCTTTTCGGTAAACACCTGTACGCCCGCCTCTAGCCCCAGTCGGATTTGTTCGAGGTGAAACATGTTCGGTGAGAACACGCAGTAAAGATCGGGCGATGTGTCGGACAACATCGCTTCGATGCTGTCATAGCGTGGGGTATCAAGGCCGATCATGGCAAGGTGCGTCGGTTGGGGGTCGTAATAGCCGACGATCTGCGCGTCTGGCAGTGCCGCGCGCAACGTGGTCAGGACGTGGCCCGCCCGCAATCCGATGCCAGAGGTGACAATGCGCATAACGTTTCCTTTAGACGACAAGCGTCGGGGCATTCAAACGGCGCATGACCGCGCCGCTGGCGTCAAAGACATGCGCGTCGGCGACGTTCAGTCCAAGACCAACGACCGCGCCTTCGGCCACGGGTGTGTCACCCGGAAGGGCGGCACAGATACGCGTGCCGTCAGGCATATCGCCGTAAGTCATCGCAACGCCGCCAAGCCGTTCTACGACGCGGACCGTCATCGATAGCCCATCGCCCAGCATCAGGTTTTCGGGCCGTATGCCCACGTCAACCAAGCTGCCGACTGTCGCAGTGGTGCAATCCACTGGCAGGGTCATCCTTTGACCGCCGCTGAATTCGACCGTCAGGCCGTTCGTGGTGCCAAGCACGCTGGCTTGGACCAAGTTCATGTTCGGCTGACCGATAAATGTGGCAACAAATTTTGTCGCCGGGTGGTGATAAAGCTCCATCGGGGTGCCGAACTGTTCGATCCTGCCTTTGTTCAACACGACGATACGATGCGCCATCGTCATTGCTTCTATCTGGTCATGGGTCACATAAACCATGGTGGCAGATAGCTCTCGGTGAAGCTGCGATAACTCCACCCGCATGTCGCCGCGCAAAGCGGCATCAAGGTTCGACAGTGGTTCATCAAAGAGGAATATCTTTGGCGAGCGCACAATAGAGCGACCGATCGCCACGCGCTGACGCTGACCGCCTGACAATTGACCAGGCTTGAGGGCCAGCTTGTCGGTCAGTTTCAGAATTTCGGCCGCTTTGCCGACTTTGGCCTTTACCTCTGTCTCGGGCAGGCTTTGCACGCGCAACGGGAAGGCGATGTTTTCATAAATCGACAGATGCGGATACAAAGCATAGCTTTGAAAGACCATGGAAATGCCGCGATCAACTGGGGCCGCATCGGAAACATCTACCCCGTCGATCAGGATCTGACCCGCAGTTGCCGCCTCCAGGCCCGCGATGATGCGCAAAAGCGTGGACTTTCCGCAGCCAGAGGGGCCGACGAAAACGATGAATTCTTTGTCTTTGATGGCCAGATCAATGCCATGAAGCACATGCGCCGCCCCAAAGGATTTGGTGATGTTTTGAAGGTTTAAAGTGGCCATGGAGTCCTCAAAAAAGGGGGGCGTCCTCGGAAATTAGGGCGTCGAAAGAAGTGGGGGGCCATAAAGCCCCCCACAAGTGATTTACTTGACTTCGGCCAGCTCAACGCCCGCTTGGGTGACCAATTGGTCGACCGTGCCGCCTTCACCCAACATCACACCTTGGATCATGTTGGTGAACACGCCTTGCAGCGATTTGAAATCGGTGACCAACGGCTCTGGTCCGCCGGTCGAGATGCCGTTCACAAAGATCTGCCAATCTGCGTCACCGACGTAATAGGGTGCCTCAACGCCCAGTTTTTCGTATTGCAGGATTGGCGTCAGGCCCCAAGATTTATCAAGGTCATACTGCGCATCGCCCGATGTCAGCGTTTGCGCCAGCTTTTGTGCTGCGGCTTCAACTGCTGGATCTGATTGTTTGAACACCGCGATGGAGTCGGTGATCAAGATGGTGCCGGACACGCCCGATGGGCCATGTGGCACTGGAACGATGATTTGGTTCGGAACCTTTTCGGCGTGCTGACCTTTGCCCCATGGGCCGTTGACATACATGCCCAGCTTTTGGTCGTTGAACAGATCCTTCATCTGATCACGCTCCCATGCCGTCGCGCCTTCGATCCCGTAGGGCAGGATGTCGGCGTACATTTGCAGGGTTTCGCGGGTCTGCTGGCTGTCAAGCGTTGGCGCACCCGTTACCGGATCTTGAACCGTACCACCGTTGGAATACAGGAAATCGAGGAACATGTGCATGGTGTTGTCAAAGTCTTTACCAGCAATGCCGATGCCCGCAACATTATGCTTTTCCTTGATCGCCTTGGCCATGGCAATCATGTCTGCCCATGTTTCTGGCGCTTTGCATTCCAAACCTGCGGTCGTCACCAGATCGCAGTTGATGTACAGCGCTTTGGTCGAAAATGCGTGCGGATAACCCCAGTATTTGTTGTCATAAGACACGGTTTTCAGAACGCCGGGCTGATAGCTTTCGACCATCTCAGCAGGGATTTCTGCCGGAACGATCAATCCCTCTGCTGCCAGCTTTTTCAGCGTGCGCGAACCCATATAGGCCACCGAAACCGGTGTCCCTGCCGCAGCAAGCGTCATCGACTTGTCTTGGCAGTTGCCCCATGGAACGATCTCCATCGCGACCTTCACGCCGGGGTTGTCGACTTGAAACTTCTCAATCGCGGCTTTGTCGGCGGGGCGTTCGTCGCCGCACATGATGAAGCTCAGGTTCACGTCCGCCGCAGCGGTCAGTGCTGACGACCCGAGCAGGGCCGCAGCGATCATCAAGGTCTTGGTGTAGTACATTGGTAAACTCCCTTGTTGTTAAGCGTCATTTATTCTTGGTCATTCTTTGATCGCGCCAGCCGTCAGGCCCGCCACGAGGTATTTTTGCAAAAACAGGAACACGATCATCACTGGCAAAACGCCTGTCAGTGCCGCGGCCATCATCTGGTTCCACTCCACGGTCTGATAGCCGATGAATTGATTCAATCCGGCTGGCAGTGGTTGTAGTTCGGCCACTTGGTTGAACGTAATGGCGAACAAATATTGTTGGGCATAAGCGCCGATGAACACCGACACACCGACCACCATGATGCCGGGCACAGCCAGAGGCAGTACTACGCGGCGCAGGGTGTAAAGCCGGCTCGCCCCGTCCATGAACGCGGCTTCTTCCAGCTCACGCGGAATTTTCTCAAGATAAGACCGCAGCAGCCAAATCCCCGTTGGGATCAAGAAGGCCACACCCGGCACGATCATCGACCAGTAGGTGTTCAGCAGGCCAAGCGTGTTCATCACCCGGTAAAGCGGAATAAGCAGCACCGCGCCCGTAAACATGTTCACCGACAAAAACACCCCGAGAGACAGATTCTTTAGCGGAAAATCCAGTCGCGCATAGGCATAGGCCGCGGGGATCACAAAGATCATGGTCAACGCGGTCACTGCACTCGCGATGAAGATAGAGTTCCAGATATAGCGGCCCAGCAGCGGCACTTTTTTCCACATCGCAAAATAGGCGTCAAAGCTGAACTTGTCGGACCAGATTTCATAGGGCGCGTGAAACAGATGGCTCATTGGCGACAGGCTGGTGCGGAACATTTCCAAAAACGGCAGCAGGATAAAGGTCAGAAATACCGCCATTGCAGCGTAAAGGGCCAGTTTTTGAGGCCAGGAATAGCGATCAATCAGCATGTTATTTGACCCCGTAATGTTTGTTCACCCGGTCAAGCACCTTGAGGTAGAGCAATGAAAACACCCCAAGGATCAGCACGATCATCACCGCCCGGGCCGATCCCTCACCGAACTTAAAGTTGCCGATTGCGGTTTTATAGGTGTCGATGATCATCGTTGTCGTGCCGCCGCGCGGACCGCCTTGGGTGAAAATCCAGATGATTTCAAAGCTGTTAAAGGTCCAGATCGCCGACAAAAGCGCCATCGACACGATCACGGGCATGATCTGCGGAATGGTGATGCGTCGGAACCGATACCAACGACCTGCACCATCAACCCAAGCCGCCTCATACAGATCGCGCGATACGCCTTGCATGGCGGCCAGAAAGAACAGGCTGACCATGGGGGTACCAACCCAAACATCGGTGATGATGGCCGCGTAAAAAGCAGAGTTCTTGTAAGCCAGAAATTCGAACGGCCCATCAATGATGCCAAGACGTTGGGCCATGCCAGACGCAAAGCCGAACTGACCGTTGTAAAGCCACAACCAGCCGATACAGCCGATGGCAATCGGAATGACCCAAGGCGGCATGATCATCATTCGAAACAACGCGCGACCAGGAATGGCCGCGTTCAACAACGTGGCACCAATCAGCCCGACGATCAGCTTTAGCCCAACCGAAAGCACCATCCAAAAGAAGGTGCGGCCGATGATTTCCAGAAACTTGGCGCCCTGCAGCATCTTTTCATAGTTGGCAAAGCCGACCCAGTTTTCGCTGTTCATATCGGCGTCAGTGAAGGACAGGCGGATCGTTTCCAGCAGCGGCCAAGCTACGATGACCGCGATGAACAACAGGGCGGGGGCGATCAACATCCACGCAAACCAACCCTCTGACAGGCCGCGACGGGCGGCACGGACCGTGGGCTGGTCTTTGGTCTGGGTCGCGTTGGCCATGCAGTAACCCCCTGTAACGATTGGTTCGGCCGCGCCAAATGTAGGCGCGAATCAGGCTATAAGGGAACAATACCAAAGCATACAATTATTACTACCTATATAATACCAAATGGTGGAAAAGTTTGAAAAGTCGTGGATTATGGCTGGATTTCACCGCAATAACTGGATTACCTATAGGAAATTCATCGCAATGGTCTTATAAGAATAATACCAATTTAGAAGCGGTAAGCACATGAACGATCTGGTCAACCTCTATGCCCCTTCTGTTTGGTTCCGCCTTGGGCGCGGTCCGCGATATGAACAGCTTTACCGTCACATCGCAGGCGCGATCAGCACTGGTGACTTGTCGCCAGAAACGCAGCTTCCTCCCGAACGAGAGTTGGCGGAGATGGCAGAGGTCAGCCGAGTAACCGTGCGCAAGGCGGTGTCGCAGCTGGTCGACGACGGCGTGCTAGAGCAGCGCCGAGGTGCCGGCACCTTTGTGCGCAAGCCGCGTCTCAAACTTGAACATTCGCTTTCCACCTTGGTGTCCTTTACCGAATACATGCGCCAACGCGGAAAAAATCCGACAAGCCGGATCATCAACCGCGGTATCTTTACGCCGACCCCAGACGAGCAAATCGCCCTTGGTTTGTCGACCGCTGACCGTGTCGCGCGGATTGAGAGGTTGCGAAGTGCCGACGGGGTCGCGATGGCGATTGAATGGTCCTCGTTGCCGCATGACATTCTGCCTGATCCCAATCTGGTTGAAATGTCACTTTATGATGTGTTGCGCGCCAAGAGTTGCGCCCCTAGCCGCGCAGTCCAACGGATTACTGCAATCAACTTGCCGCCGCTGGAGGCAAAGCTGCTGAACCTTGCCGAAGGCGCAGCTGTTTTGCGGATCGATCGTACCGGATACCTGCCCACGGGGCGCCCGATAGAATTTACGCGCGGGCTCTACCGCTCTGACATTTATGATTTCATCGCTGATCTGAGATTGGACCCCAACACATGAGACTGACCTTTTCCGCCCGACTTTCAGGGGCAGAGATTCTGTGCGAGATCGGCGCGGATTGTAAGATCGTCGCGCCCGTGTTTTGCTTTTCTCTGATGGTCCCGGCGCAGGTTCTGCACGGGGGCGAGGTTATAAAGTCAGTTGCGGGATATACCGAAGTGGCCCTGCCGGACATTCCGGCGAATGGTGTCGTGACCTTGGTTTTGGCACATGCTGATCCTGCGTTTAAGATCACAAACCGGGCATGGTTGCCGTCAGGGGGGTATCTGCGCACCCATGATGGTCCGATCCAGTTGCCCGAATTGGTCTTGGGGGTACAGCCTCTGGGCGCGCGCCCACCCGTGATCGAAACCGACTTGTTGAAACTGGTTCCGCAACCGAAAAGCTGGAAAGCGGCAGGTGGAACGCTGGCGTTTTCGCATGTCGCGGGCGATGCGTTTTCTTGCATCGATGCACTGGTTGGACGGTTGGGTCTGGCCCCGATTTGTGGCGATGGTGGTGTCCCGGTGACCCACACGGTGGACCCGGATCTTGGGGCCGAAGGCTACCGTCTGGTCATCTCCGCCAGAGGTCTGTCGGTGGCAACCAGCACCGCACACGGCCTGTTCAATGCTGCGATCAGCCTGCTTTCGTTGCGCGAAACCTATCATGGCCAGATACCTTGCGGGGCGATAGAGGACGCGCCCCGATTTGGCTGGCGCGGTCAGCATCTGGATTGCGCGCGGCATTTCTTTGCGGTCCCGACGCTGTTGCGCCTTTTGGATCTGATGGCTTTGTTCAAGCTTAATCGGTTCCACTGGCATTTCGCCGATGATGAGGCGTTTCGCCTTCAGGTCGATTGCGCCCCTGATCTGTGGCAAAACACCCAGTTTCGCGGTGAGGGAGAACGCGTTCCGGGGGTTTTTGGCGGCGGTATTCGCGCGGGCGGCAGTTATTCGACGGACGATGTGCAAACCGTTCTGCGCCGTGCGGCCGAACTGCGGATAGAGGTTTTGCCAGAGATAGAGGTGCCCGCCCATGCCTTTGCGATCAACCGTGCTCTGCCCGGTTTGCGCGACCCGTCTGACAGCGGACAAGAAGCGTCGGTGCAAGCCTATACAGAAAACATCCTGAACCCTGCCATGCCTGCCACTTGGGATTTGCTAGAGCCTTTGACGCTTGAAGTCGCGGCCCAGTTTCCGCTTGGAGTTCTGCATCTAGGCTGTGATGAGTTGCCTGTGGGCGCGTGGGCGGGGTCGCCCGCCATAGACGCATTAAAGGCGGAACATCAGCTTGCGGGCAGAGACGACGTACAAGAATGGATGATGTCCCGCCTTGCCGGGCACTTGCAGGATCATGGGATCAGACCCGCCGCGTGGGAAGAGGCGGCAAAGGGTGCGCGGGGCGGTATCGGCCATGAGTCCATCTTGTTTTCGTGGACAGGTCAGGGTGCTGGCTTGGAAGCGGCGCGGATGGGATATGATGTGGTGATGTGTCCGGCGCAAAACATCTATTTCGATATGGCGCACAGTGCTGATCCAGACGACTGGGGCGCAAGCTGGGCTGCGTTCATCCCGTTGGAAGAAACCGTCAACTGGGAACCTGTCCCTAAGGGTGCTGCCGACATCGCCCACAAGATCATTGGCGTTCAGGGCTGTTTTTGGTCGGAGTTTACGACCCAAGATCACCAAATGGAACCGATGCTCGCCCCGCGCATACTGGGGCTTGCGACCAAGGCTTGGGATCAAAATGACGCAGTGGACGGGCCATCTTTGCGCGCCTTAAGTGCCGCGTACGCGCACGTGTTTGATGCCATCGGTTGGGCGCGTAATCTTACTGTTTAAGCGAGGATAGAAGGTGCCTAGGGCGCTTTGACGTCGGGCACTTTCCCATATTGGGTCAAAATGTCCTGCTCTGAATAGCGGCCCAGACGCAAGTCTTCGGCGATCAGGGCTGGGTCACGGTCCGTGGCCCGACCATAACCGCCACCACCGGGTGTACGCACCCGCACACTGTCGCCTTGCACCAAGGCAATGTCTTGCGCCTTGGACAAGTGCTCGGGCGTTGTTGTCACGCCGTCGCGGGTGATCTCTACCCGGTTGACCGCACCGTCGGCCCCAGACAACGCACCTTGAGGGCCAAATCGGCCATGATCCATGACAAAGCTGGCCCGCGCAGTGCCGCGCAACAGTTCAATTTCATAATCGATCCCAAGTCCGCCGCGATGCTGACCTGCGCCGCCCGACCCTTCGTGCAGGGCGTAGCGACGGTAGAGAATGGGAAAATTCTGTTCCATAATCTCCACCGGGGGGGCCTTGGAAATGCCGATGGTCGAGCAGCCATTGGCAAGGCCGTCATGATCAAAATTGCCGCCGTAACCGCCGCCGGAAATCTGATACATCACATAGTCGCGGTCGCGCTCTGGGTCGTAGCCGCCCAGACCAAAGTTCCCCGAGGTCCCCGCAGGGGATGCCGTAACGCGGTCAGGTAACGCTTGTACAAGGGCCGCAAACACCGCCTCGGCAATGCGCTGGCTGACCTCTGCCGCGCAGCCAGAAACCGGGCGAGGATAATGAGCATCCAGAAAAGTGCCTTCAGTCCCCGAAATCTCCAATGGCTCAAAAGCGCCCGCACTCATCGGGACATCTGGAAATATGTGTCTAACGGCCAGATAGACAGCAGAATAAGTGGTGGCACGCACCGAATTCATCGGCCCCATACAGGGTGGGGAGGAGCCTGCAAAATCGAAGGACAGCGTTCGGTCACGCTT
>JAAFIJ010000010.1 GCA_013298675.1 Rhodobacterales bacterium
TGTCCGGCGCGATTGAGGTTGATGTTGACGCCCTGTCCGACGGCAAATCGGTGCATGTCGCGGGCATCATGGAACATATCGAAGAGGCGGGCGTGCATTCGGGCGACAGCGCTTGCTGCTTGCCGCCCCATTCGCTGACCCCCGCGACGATTGCAGAGCTAAAGCGCCAAACGGTACAAATGGCGCTGGCGTTAAATGTCGTGGGCCTGATGAACGTGCAATTCGCGATCAAAGACGGCGATATCTACGTGCTGGAAGTGAACCCGCGCGCCAGCCGTACTGTGCCATTTGTGGCCAAAGCCACTGACAGCGCCATCGCCTCTATTGCGGCACGCCTGATGGCTGGGGAACTGATGTCGAACTTCCCGATGCGCCCTGCTTATGCAAGTGGCGTCGGTCCCGACAGCCCCCTGCCCTTGGCCGATCCGAACACCCTTGCCGACCCGATCACCCCGTGGTTCAGTGTCAAAGAGGCCGTGCTTCCCTTTGCGCGCTTTCCCGGCGTCGATCCGGTGCTTGGGCCTGAAATGCGTTCAACCGGCGAAGTCATGGGCTGGGACCGCACCTTTGCGCTGGCCTTCCTTAAGGCGCAAATGGGCGCGGGGGTAACTTTGCCGGACACCGGGCGTGTTTTCGTGTCGATCAAGGACATGGACAAAACCGCAGCCTTTGCCACCGCCATGCGCGACCTCTTGACCCTTGGGTTTGAAATTGTTGCCACCAAAGGCACCGCGGCTTGGCTGGCGACCGTGGGCATCCAAGCAACCCCGGTGAACAAGGTCTATGAGGGCCGCCCGAACATCGTCGACCGCCTGAAGAACGACGAAATCGCACTGGTGATGAACACGACCGAGGGCAGCCAGGCCGTGTCAGATAGCCGCGACATCCGCCGCGTCGCCCTGATGGACAAGATCCCGTATTTCACCACCGCCGCTGCCGCGATTGCCGTCGTGCAAGCGATGCAAGCGCGGGGTGAAGGGTACGGGGTGAGGACGTTGCAAGGCTAGCTGCTAAGTCTGCCGCATGGCGTGTTTTGACCCTGTGCGGCAGGTCTAAGTCTACTTCTGCAAACCCTTCAGATACTCTGCTATCGCCACCAGACGTACTGGTGTTGGCGTTTCAATGCCGTCACCGCCGTCATAGGGCACCAAATCACCCTCCATCAGCGGTGCAAAGTCTGGCATGATCCCGCGACCTTTGCCGCCCGCATACCCCCAGATCTGCGCCATTACGCGCGTCGTCGGAAACTCGCCGCCATTGCGTTTAGATAAGCCAGTCAAATCGGCGGGCGCTTTTGCCAAGTCAGCGGCCAAGGGGCCGTCACCCTTGCCCCCTGCCCCATGACAGGCGACGCAATAATCGGCGAAATCCTGTGACGGATCGGGGTCATCCGCCGTTTTGGACTGAGCGACACAAGCCGACAAAGCGATCAGAGATAGGATCACAAGGTTGGACTGAAATTTATGCATGTTCGCCTCCTGTTTTTTGCACAGTGTAGCTGTAAGATTTCGCGCCTGACCTGTCCTAGATCAACTGGCGACAACTCTTCCTTGATCCAAACGCACGATCCGGTCCATCCTTGCGGCAAGTTCAAGGTTATGCGTGGCAATCAGGGCCGAAAGCCCGGTGTCGCGGACCAGCGCCATCAGAGCGGCAAAAACCTGCTCTGACGTGCCCGGATCAAGGTTTCCCGTCGGCTCATCCGCCAAAAGCAGTTTCGGCTCATTGGCCATCGCACGGCAAAATGCGACGCGCTGTTGTTCGCCCCCTGACAGAGCGGCGGGACGGTGGGCGGCGCGTTCGCCGACCCCAACCAGACGCAACAGGTTCATCGCGCGGGCCTCAGCCTCGGGTGCGGCTTTGCCATCTGCAAGCTGCGGAATGACGACGTTTTCCAGCGCCGAAAACTCTGGCAACAGGTGGTGAAATTGATAGATAAACCCCACTTGGTCACGCCGCGCTTCGGTTCTGGCGCGGTCGGTCAAGCCAACCATATTGCGTCCGTTCAGTGCGACAGACCCGCGATCGGGTGTATCCAGCAGGCCTGCAATATGCAGCAAGGTCGATTTCCCCGCGCCCGACGGCGCAACCAGTGCCACCACTTCACCACGTCGCACCTCAAGCGTGGCCCCTCGCAAGACGGCCACCTCCGAAGGTTTACCGCGATTATAGACCTTTTCCAGACCTGCCAACTCCAGCGCAAAATCACTCATAGCGCAAAGCCTCCACCGGGTTCATCCGGGCCGCACGGCGGGCTGGAAACAGGGTCACGGTAAATGACAGGCCCAATGACAAACCGACAGCAGACAAGACATCCCCCCATTGCAGCTTGGCCGGCAACGCGTAGATGCCCCGGATCGATGGATCCCAAACCCCGCCCCCTGCAACATAGTTCACAAACGAAAAGATCGGATCGATATAGACCGCGAACAGGCAGCCAAGCACGACGCCAAACAAGGTTCCCAGCACCCCGGTAAACGCGCCGCAGATAAAGAAGATGCGCAAGATTGATCCTTCGGTCAGACCCATGGTGCGCAAAATTCCGATGTCACGCCCCTTGTTTTTGACCAGCATGATCAAACCGGAAACGATGTTCATCGCCGCGATCAGCACAAGGATCGACAGGATGATGAACATCACGTTGTCCTCAATATCCAAGGCCCGCAGGAAATTCCCTGCCGACTGACGCCAACTCCACAGCAAGGCTGCATCGCCGCCCGCGCGCATGATCGGCAGTTCATAATTGTCGATGTTTTCGGGGTCCCTAACCATCACCTCAAACTCGTCGGCAAAGCCCTCGCGGTTGAAATAGCTCTGCGCTTCGGCGAACGGCATATAGATACGTGTTTTATCAATATCATAGCGGCCGGCAGTAAAGATGTAGACCACCTGATAGGCGTTCACCCGCGGGCTGGTGCCAAAGGCGGTTTTCACACCCGAAGGGGCAACAAGCCGCAACCGGTCGCCGACGCCAATCCCCAGTTCCCGCGCGATCACCGAACCAATCGCGATTCCGCTGTCAAAGGCTTCGATATCGCCCTCGGCATCCGCCCCCAAACCCACGCGTGGAATGGTTTTCAGATTGGCCAATGTGATCCCAAATACCTCTGCTCCCAGTGATTTTTCACCGCCGGTGACCATCACCTGCCCTTTGATCAAAGGGGCCGCACGGGTCACGCCGTCAATCGCCATGAACCCCGCTGACATCGCATCATAATCAGCAAAGCCGCGCAGTTTTACTCCGTTTTCATCGATGCGTTCAGTCGAATAAACTGTCACATGGGCATTCGCACCCAAAATCGTATCCACAAACTCGGCCCGAAACCCAGCGCGCACGGCCAAGGTTGCGATCAGCGCAAAGACTGCCAAAGTGATGCCGATCAAGCTGATCCATGTCATAATGGACACGCCACCCTCGGCGCGTTTTGCCCGAAGATAACGCCATGCGATCATAAACTCGAAACGCGAGAACGGGGCGGTGCTGGCCAAAGGACTGCTCTTTCTTTTTTGCCGACAGTGCGACTTGCGGCGCGCAACGTCAAGATGCGCGGGCAGCAAATGCCCCTACATGCCCATGCTCAACCAAGATGTGATCGCGCCAAATCAGTCCTTTTTGCCCTTAAGCAGGGCAAAAATGGCCATTGCATGCCCGTGCCCCAACCCAAACTCTGCCTTTAGCCAATCGGTGATCTGCGTGGCCTTGACCCCGGCCGCAATGCCCTCTGGCCCGGCAAAACCCTTGTCCCGAGCCATCGCGCGAAAATCGTTTGGGGACTTACCGGTTATTGTCTGGATATTGTCCAAGTAGGCCTGAAATGACATCCTAATCCCCCTAACGCCCGGCCCAAAGCAAGCCGCGTCGCAGCAACTCACGCGCGGGACCGTGATCAATCACATTGGCTTGATGTCCAAGTGCGTTGTAATAAACTCGACCCAAACCCCACATTTTGGTGAAGACCACGGGCATCGACACTGCGCCGTTCGGGGCATGGGGACCATCTACCACTGGAAAATCGCACACGGCGTGGACGCGCACGGCAGGATCGATGTGCAGATAGTATTGTTCGGTTTTCACATCGAAATCTGCGATGCCAGCAACCAACGGATCGTCCGACACCATGCGTACACGGTACTCAACGCCGTCATTCCCCGGATGCGCCACCCACTGAGCCCCGGTCATGAATTGCCACAAAACATCATTGCGAAACGCGTCGCACATGCCGCCGTGGCATCCCGCCAACCCCACCCCCGCAGCCACAGCTGCTGCGACATTTTCGGTCTGGTGAGGTTCAATCGTGCTCATGGTCCAGACAGGCACGATCAGGCTAAGATCAGCCAGCGCCGCCGCATCGTCAAAACAGGCCAGCGTGTCGGTTACTTCAACGACAAACCCTGCTTCACGTAAATCGGCTGCAAACAATGCGGCAACTTTGTCAGGTTCATGCCCCGGCCAACCGCCCCATGTAATCAATGCTTTTCGCGCCATATCCGCCCCCTTTTCAGTGCAAAGTGTCGTGACAGCGTTCAAAGGTCAAGCTGAGGGACTTTGCATGAACGCATATTCTGAAATGTTACTCATGACTGACAGGCAAGAAAAGTAAAGAATACTTTACACCAAGTATTAAATATCATACTTAAAGTCCAGAAAATCTGACCAAGGTAGAATCAAACATGTCCTTTGAAGAGCGTAACGCGGTGTCCGGTATTCTGGTTGGTTTCGTATCATGGGGTATCATGCTGTGGGTTCTGGGACAAAACTCTGCCGCCGGGGTTTATAGTGGGGCTTTGGGCCCCATGCTTTGGGCGCGCGCGGTCTTATGGTTGATCGCCATCGGGATCGCGATGGCCATCGTGACAACCATTTTGTTCAACATCGCGTATGCCGTGATTACCAAAGAGAGAAAGCCTGATTTCTTAAGCGATGAGCGGGACATCTTAATTGGCTTGCGCGGCATGCAGGCCACGCTGATTGTGATTTCGGCGGGGCTCGTGGGCGCGATCACCGCACTTGCTTTTGGCGCGTCCGTGCTGACGGCGCTGAACATGATCATTGCCTGCTGCGCCCTTAGCAGTTTTGCCAGTGAGGTGACGAAACTGTTCTTATACCGGCGGGGGTTTTAGGGTTGTCAAAGGCCAGAATAACTAACCAAATCCGTCGCTTGCGGTTTGATGCCTCGGAGATGACGCAAAAAGACTTGGCCGAAGCGGTGGGAGTTACTCGCCAAACCATCATGGCGATCGAAAACGCCAAATACTTTCCCAGCCTGGAACTGGCGTTTCAAATCGCCCAGGTTTTTCAAAAGCCGTTGGATCAGGTGTTTCAGTTTGAACAAGACCTGACCTGACCCACACCTTAGCAAGGACGACCGCCATGAACCGCATTTTTATGCGCCCAATTCCGTTTGCTTTGATTTTGGTAATGCTGACCATCATTCCGATTACTTTTGCGGCCCTGCGGCTTTATCAGCTCCCTATGGGTCAATTGCCCGCAGATGCCATAAAGTTTGCCACAGTCCCGTGGACCTTGGGCTTGCACTCCTTGGGGGGACTGCTGTTTGGGCTGCTGGGCCCGATCCAGTTTGCGGGTGTTCTAAAACGGCGTTTCGGGCGCATTCACCGCATCAGCGGGCGCATTTTTGTCTTGGCGGGCCTGTTTCTGGGTCTGTCATCTTTGCGACTGCTGGCCGAGTTTCCAACCGCATCGACTTGGGTGCTGGTGACGGCTCGGGCAGTCGCGGGGCTGGCCCTTTCGGCGGCGTTGATCCTGGCATTGATAGCAATCCGGCAACGGGACGTCGCACGTCATCGGACATGGATGATCCGTGCTTATGCCATTGGCATGGGACCTGCCACGATATCCTTCATCATGCTGCCGATTTTCCTGATCAGGGGCGCGCCCTTAGAAGGCTACGCCGCTGATCTGTTGTTCGTGGCATCTTGGGTTATCAACATCGCAATTGCCGAACGGGTGATCGGACTTGGAAGAACCGAACGCTACACGTTAGCGTAGATTGCCGCTACCTTTGCCACTGCCGCCTCAGCCGACATTTCTTCGCTAACGCCCGTGCGGCGGCTGGTCAGTTCGACCACGCCATTGGCCAACCCGCGCGGGCCGACCGTGATGCGCCATGGCAGGCCGATCAGGTCCATCGTGGCAAACTTGGCCCCAGCACGTTCGTCGCGGTCATCATAGAGCGCCTCAAGACCAACGGCCGCCAACGCTTTGTACAGGCTGTCGCACGCCGCATCGGTGCCCGCGTCGCCTTGTTTCAGGTTCACGATGCCCACGGGGAATGGTGTCACGCCTTCTGGCCAGATGATGCCCTTTTCGTCATGGCTCGCCTCAATGATCGCGCCCAACAGGCGTGACACGCCAATGCCGTGGCTGCCCATTTCCACGGGCACTTTAGTGCCTTCGGCGGTCACGACGGTTGCCCCCATTGCCTCGGAATACTTGGTTCCGAAATAGAAAATCTGACCCACCTCTATCCCGCGTGCGACTTTGCGGCGCTCTTCGGGAATGGCGTCAAACAGGGCCGCGTCATGCGTCTCATCTGTGCGGGCATAAAGCGTAGTGAATTCTTTGCAGACAGAGGCGACTTCTTCGCGGTTGTCGTAATCAACCTCCCGCGCGCCCAGCCGCAGGTCGGTCACAGCACTGTCAAAAAACACCTCAGATTCACCCGTGGCCGCCAGCACCAGGAATTCATGCGTATCTTCGCCGCCAATGGGGCCAGAGTCGGCACGCATCGGAATGGCCGTCAGCCCCATGCGTTCATAGGTGCGCAAATAGCTGACCATGTGGCGGTTATAGGCGTGCAGCGCCGCATCGCGGTCGACGTCAAAGTTATAGCCATCCTTCATCAAGAACTCGCGACCACGCATCACGCCAAAACGGGGGCGCATCTCATCGCGGAATTTCCACTGGATGTGGTACAGCGTCATCGGCAGATCTTTGTACGATGACACATGGCTGCGGAAAATGTCGGTGATCATTTCTTCGTTGGTCGGACCATACAGCAGTTCGCGCTTTTGGCGGTCGGTGATCCGCAGCATCTCTTGACCGTAATCGTCATATCGTCCGCTTTCACGCCATAGATCCGCTGGTTGCAGGGTCGGCATCAACAAAGGGATATGCCCTGCCCGAGCCTGTTCCTCATGAACGATTTGCTCAATGCGTTTCAGCACCCGGTAACCCAGCGGTAGCCACGAATAGATCCCCGCTGCCTGCTGCTTGATCATCCCCGCCCGCAGCATATAGCGGTGCGACACGATCTGTGCTTCGGCTGGGTTTTCTTTCAAAACGGGCAGAAAGTAGCGGGTCATACGCATGGCGGGCCTCATTTGATCTGTTTTCCCGTTCCTAACGTTAAGAGGCGGGGCAAGCAAGCAGCGCATTGTCTAAGGATTTACACCCTTTCACAAAACCGTGATGCGTATGAACCAACATGCTTGCTGCGGCGTATTTCTTGCAGCCAATCCAAAACGGATCTGCGCTTTGACAATCAGGGGAGCGACCAAATGATCAAAAAGACCACCTTAGCCGCGATGGCATTCGCCGTATCCATGACCGGTGCCGCAAATGCGGCCTCTATCACCGAAATCGCTGCGGGTGACGCGCGCTTTTCCACTTTGGTTGCGGCCGTGACCGCAGCGGGTCTTGCCGAAACCCTCGCAGGTCCGGGCCATTTTACCGTCTATGCCCCGATCAATGACGCTTTTGCAGCACTGCCCGCCGGCACGGTTGAAAATCTGCTGAAACCCGAAAACAAGGGGCAACTGACCGACGTCTTGTTGTATCATGTGGATGATCGGGTTTTGAGTGCTGCCGCCATTCCAAGCGGCTCGAACTATTTCAAACCTTTGCTCACCTCGCAGCGGCTTTGCATCACCAATGACGGTGGCAAAGTCACGATTGCAGATGGCACTGGCACTTTTGCCAATGTGATCGTCGCGGACATAATGGCCGACAATGGCGTGATTCATGTGATCGACAAGGTGCTATTGCCGGGCACCCGGCCCGCCTGCCACTAACGCAACGCTTTAGCCTGAGTTTTGCCCCGTCATTGAGTTGGCGGGGCAATTGCGTTTGGGAATTTGCCTCTGCTCTTGCGTCGCCGCCGCCGAGCAGCAATATGATCGCAAACACTGTGGGGCTGAACATGTCATTGCCGATCCGAGATCAAGCAAAGTACTGGGGCATATCGCTTTTCGTCATTTTCGTCGCCCTGTGGTTTTTGGGGTCTGTCATTTTGCCATTCCTTGTCGGTGGGGCTTTGGCATATTTTCTGGATCCCATCGCAGATCGACTTGAAAAACTGGGCTTAAGTCGGATCGCCGCGACATCCTTGATCACATTAATGGGGATTTTGGTGCTGGCCCTGTTGGTTTTGGCCGTGATCCCAACGCTTATTCAACAATTGACCGCGCTGATTAATGCCGCGCCCGAGATCGCCCGGAAAATGCAAATCTTTCTGGTGGAGCGGTTCCCTGAGCTGTCGGACGGAACGTCCACGATCCGCAAAACGCTGGCTGAAATCGGGGCAACGATCCAAGCCAAAGGGGCGTCATTGGCCGAGGGTGTGTTGACATCTGCGCTAAGTTTGCTTTCCGCAATGGTGTTTATCGTCGTGGTTCCGGTCGTGACGTTCTATCTGCTGTTGGATTGGGACCATATGGTTGCCCGACTTGATACACTGTTGCCCCGCGACCATGCGCCGATCGTGCGGCAACTGGCGGGTGAGATCAACGCCGCACTCGCCGCCTTTGTGCGTGGGCAATTGTCGGTTTGTCTGGCATTGGGCACGTTTTACTCGGTCGCCTTGATGGCCGCAGGGTTGCAGTTTGGCCTTGTGGTGGGCGCGATTGCGGGGGCCATCACCTTTATCCCCTATGTGGGGTCGTTGGTGGGCGGCGCATTGGCGATCGGCTTGGCCCTGTTCCAGTTCTGGGGCGATTGGTTATCTATTGGCGTAATCGCTGCAATCTTTGCTTTCGGACAGTTTGTTGAAGGCAACGTGTTGACCCCAAAACTCGTCGGTAAATCGGTTGGCTTGCATCCGGTTTGGCTGATGTTTGCTTTGTCGGTCTTTGGGTCGTTGTTTGGGTTTGTGGGGTTGCTGGTCGCGGTGCCGGTGGCTGCGGCTTTGGGCGTTTTGACGCGTTTTGTTTTGTCGCAGTACCAAGGCAGCCTGCTCTATCAAGGGATCGCGGGCCGCATCCCCGAAGACGAGGATCAGGCGTGACAGGCCAGCTGACCTTTGCTTTGCCGCCCCTGTCTACGCTGACCCGCGCCGATTTCTTTGTCTCTGCCGCCAATGATGCTGGATTACAGGCAATCGACAATTGGCAAAACTGGCCGCAGGGCAAGTTGCTGTTGGTGGGCCCCTCTGGGTCTGGCAAAACCCACCTCGCGCATATTTGGGCCACTGAGGCCAAGGCGGTGATCATTGAGGCGGCACAGCTGGGCACCGTTGATATCGCAAATCTCGGCCCGCATGTCGTCGTTGAAAATGCCGAAGCGATCGCGGGCGACCAAGCGCTTGAAACGGCGCTTTTTCATCTGCACAACCTGACCCTGCCGCGCGGTCGATTGCTGGTCACAGCCGCAACGCCGCCGCGTGATTGGGGCCTGCATTTGCCCGATTTGTACAGCAGGTTACAGGCCGCATGGCTTGCACGGCTGTCACCGCCCGATGATGCGCTTCTGACAGCTGTGCTGATCAAGTTGTTTTCCGATCGCCAGATCACAGTTGCGCCCAACCTGATTGCCTATCTCGCCGCGCGAATTGACCGGTCCATCGCTGCCGCCCAAACCATCGTCGCAACCCTTGATGCCCATGCTTTGGCCGCAGCACGCCCGATTACCCGCCAACTGGCTGCAGAACTGCTGGACAGCCCACAAGCGCAGTGAAAAGACTGTCATAATTCCGTGCCAGAAACTGTCATAATACTCTTACAAGAATTAGTGATACCTCGCCTCATGACTCAATCAGATTTTCTAAAAGCCCCGTTTCGCACGCCCGTCGTCCTTGATGAGGCAGAAATCCATGGCCCCCGACGGTTTTTCAACCGTGAACTTTCTTGGCTGGCTTTCAACTGGCGCGTGCTGGATGAGGCGTCGAACAAGCTGGTGCCCTTGCTGGAACGCCTGCGGTTCCTGTCGATTTCCGCGACGAACCTGGATGAGTTTTATTCTGTTCGCGTGGCGGGCCTGCGTGCCCAAGTGCGAGCAAACAATCAAAGCCTGTCCGAAGATGGCCGGAGCCCTGCGGACCAGTTGAAGCTGATCAATGCCAACGCGCGCCGCTTGATGCACACCCAACAGGCCGTTTTCAACAAGCTGAAAAAGGAAATGGAAGTGCAAGGGATCACCCTTTGCACAAGGTCAAAACTAAACGGCCGCGATCTTAAATTTCTGGAAGACCACTTTATCAACAAGGTGTTCCCTGTTCTGTCGCCCTTGGCGATTGACCCCGCGCACCCGTTTCCGTTCATCCCCAACACCGGGTTTTCGCTGGCGTTGGAACTGGAACGTGAAACGGATCACCGCACGCTAAAGGCTTTGCTGCCGATCCCGCAGCAGATTGCCCGCTTTGTCCCTCTGCCCGGCAAAGACGGCGAACATCGGTTCCTTCCGCTGGAAGAGTTGTTGTTGTTGCATCTCGATATGCTGTTTCCGGGTTATACTGATCGCGGCCACTGTATGTTCCGCGTTTTGCGCGACAGCGATCTTGAGGTCGAGGACGAGGCCGAAGATCTGGTCCGAGAGTTTGAAACCGCCCTCAAGCGCCGCAGACGTGGGGAGGTTATTCGCCTGAAACTGTCGTCAGGGGCGCCGCAGGAATTGCGCGCACTTGTGATGGAAGAATTGGGCGTCACCCCTGATGAGGTCGTTGAGGTGCGCGGTTTGCTGGGTGTCGCGGACCTTAAAGAACTGGTGTTAGGGTCGCGCAAAGACCTGCTTTGGCCTCCCTTCTCACCGCGCGTACCCGAGCGGGTAGAGGATAATGACGGCGATCTTTTTGCTGCCATCAAGCAAAAAGACATCCTGTTGCATCACCCTTATGAGACGTTTGATCTGGTCATCCGGTTCTTGGAGCAGGCTGCACGCGACCCCAATGTGCTGGCGATCAAACAAACCTTGTACCGCACGTCCTGGGACAGCCCGATCGTATCGGCCCTGTGTGAGGCGGCAGAGGCTGGCAAATCCGTGACCGCCTTGGTCGAATTGAAAGCCCGTTTTGATGAGGCCGCCAACATCCGTCAATCCCGGCGTCTGGAACGTGCTGGCGCGCATGTTGTATACGGTTTTATCCACTATAAAACCCATGCCAAGATCAGCACCGTGGTGCGGCGTGAGGGTGAAAACCTTGTGACCTATACCCATTACGGCACAGGAAATTATCACCCTATCACTGCCAAAGTGTATACCGACCTTAGTTTTTTCACCTGTGATCCGGCACTCGGCCGTGATGCGACGCGGGTTTTCAACTATCTGTCGGGTTATGTGCAGCCGCAGGGCTTGGAAAACCTTGCCATTGCCCCTGCAACCCTAAAGCCGCGTTTGCTGGAACTGATAAAAGCCGAAGGTGAACATGCCCGCGCTGGGCGTCCCGCCGAGATTTGGGCCAAGATGAACAGCTTGATCGAACCTGAAATCATCGACGCGCTCTATGCAGCTTCTCAGGCTGGTGTCAAAATCTCGCTGGTGATCCGGGGTATCTGTGGTCTTCGTCCGGGGATCATGGGGCTTTCGGAAAACATCCGGGTGAAATCCATTGTTGGCCGCTTTTTGGAACATTCCCGCATCGTTTGCTTTGGCGCGGGCGAAGGCCTGCCCGGCAAAAAAGCCCAAGTGTTCATCTCTTCGGCCGATTGGATGGGTCGCAACCTGACCCGGCGGGTGGAAACGCTGATCGAAATTCACAACCCTACGGTCAAAGAGCAAATCGTAGGCCAAATCATGGCCGCAAACCTTGCCGATGAGGCGCAAAGCTGGGTTCTTTCCCCTGACGGAACGTATCGGCGTGATCTGACTCCCCTAGACGGAACGCCCTTCAACTGCCACAGGTTCTTTATGGAGAATCCTTCGCTGTCCGGTCGAGGAACCGCCGGGGCAAAGGACGTTCCAAAACTCGCTTGATTTTGGAAAACCCAATGTCCGAACCTGACCACGACGACGACCACGGCCCTTTCGGCAAACCGCTGTTCGATGATCCTTCGGCACGCGCCCTATCACGGGTGGGCGTTGTGGATGTCGGATCAAACTCTGTCCGGATGGTTGTTTTTGATGGGGCGGCGCGTTCCCCTGCCTATTTCTATAATGAAAAGATCATGTGCGGTCTGGGCAAGGGTCTGGCAGAAACCGGGATGTTGAACCCCGAGGGGCGTATCCGCGCACTGTTGGCCCTGAAACGGTTCTCGCTTCTGGCCAAGGGCATGGGGATTGACACCTTAACCGTCGTGGCAACCGCTGCGTGCCGTGAGGCCACGGACGGGCCCGCATTTCAGGCCGAGGTTTTGCAGAAAACTGGCTTGAAAATCTGGGTCGTTGACGGCGACGAAGAAGCGCGGCTCTCGGCGCAGGGCGTGTTGCTGGGGTGGCCCGACGCCAAAGGCATGGTCTGTGACATCGGCGGCAATTCTATGGAGTTGGCGCGCATCGGCGACGGCAAAGTGACCAAGCGCGTCTCTACCCCGCTGGGCCCGTTTCGTTTGCAGCAGGTGGGCAGCACCAAAAAAGCGCGCGCCACCCACATTGACCGCATCCTGAAAGAGGCGCAGTCGCAGCTGAAGTCGAGCGGCGAGCGGATTTATCTGGTTGGCGGCTCATGGCGCGTGATTGCGCGTCTGGACATGGAGCGGCGGAATTACCCGCTGACGGTTCTGCATGAATACCGCATGATGCCGCAAAGCCTGCTCGATACGCTCGATTGGATCGAAACCTCTGACCATGCGATTTTGCGTGCCCGGACTGGTACCTCGTCAGAGCGGATGGAACTGGTCCCCCTCGCCTGTGAGGTCCTGCGTGAACTGATCAAGATGCTCAAACCTTCCGAGATTGACGTCTCGGCTTACGGCATACGTGAGGGGCTTTTGTACGAACAAATGCCCGAAAAACTGCGTGCCCGCGATCCCCTGATAGAGGCCGCGCGCATGGCCGAAAAGACGTCATCGCGCATGCCCGGGTTCGGCAAAAAGCTGTTTGAATTTCTGGAACCCCTGTTTCCAGAGGTCACCCCAGAACGCCTGCGCCTGATCAAAGCGGCCTGTTTGTTGCATGACACGACATGGCGCGCCCATCCTGACTACCGCGCTGAGGCTTGTTTTGACAACGCTACCCGCGCCAATCTTGGCGGTTTAGACCATCCGGGTCGGGTGTTTTTGGGCCTGGCACTGCTGCACCGCTATAAGAACTCTCGCACCGGGTCCAAGATGGAGGCGCTGTTTCGCCTGCTGAACGAAGACGAAATTCGCGATGCCGAGATCCTTGGAAAGGCGATGCGCTTTGGCGCGATGTTTGCATTGGGCAACCCCGCAGATGCTGGCAAGTTGATCTGGACCCCCTCTAAACGGCTTTTGGAGCTGAGCCTGACAGAAACTGGCACGGGGTTATACGGCGAAGTGGCCCAATCACGATTTTCGTCATTGGCGATTTCAATGAAGGCCGTCACCAAGCTGTCGGAAATGGTGTGAAGCTGCGCTTTGATCATATCGCTGTTTCGGCCGAAACACTGGCAGAAGGCGTTGATATGGTCGAAGCGGCCCTTGGAATGAATTTGGCCGGGGGCGGCAAGCACCCGCATATGGCCACTCATAATCGCTTGATCGGGATGGGCGATCTCTATCTTGAAGTCATCGCGATTGACCCTGAACCTGACGTACCTGCATGGCCGCGCTGGTTTGATCTGGACCATTTTTCGGGATCACCACGGATCACCAATTGGGTTGCCGGCAGTGACGATCTTGAAGCGGATTTGCGGGAATGCCCTGAAGGTACGGGGGCTCCAATTGACCTTCAACGCGGCGATTTTCGCTGGAAAATGGCAGTGCCACCAGATGGAAAGCTGCCGTTCATGGGTGCGTTTCCTGCGATTATTCAATGGATTGGCCCCTTGCACCCCGCGCGAGCGCTGCCCGATCAGGGCCTTCGCCTGTCCCAATTGGAAATCGCTCTGCCCGAAGCGTTGGAACTGCAATCCGTTCTGTCCCCCCTTTTTCAAGACCCGCGTGTCCACATCACCACAGGCGCAGTGCTTGGTATGCGGGCCACCTTTTCCACCCCGCATGGATCACGCGTGATCGAATGATCCGTCGCGCGACCCCCAAAGACGCCCAAGCGCTGGCCGATCTGTGGAACCCGTGGATCATTGGGACCGCCACCACTTTTAACGCCACGGCGCGCACCGACACTGAAATTGTGGATATGATCATCAGCCGCCCATGCTTTCTGGCTAATGATCTGCAAGGGATTCATGGGTTCGTGACCTACAGCCAGTTTCGCGGCGGCATTGGCTATGCCAGGACGATGGAACACACCATTGTCTTGGCCCCTTCCTCACAAGGAACGGGTGCGGGACGTACCCTGATGGCCGCCATGGAAGAATTCGCCACCGCGCAAGGCGTTCATCAGATGATCGCGGGTGTTACGGCAGAGAACCCACGAGGCTTGGCGTTTCATACAGGCTTGGGCTATGAAACCATCGCAACAATCCGCGACGCAGGATTCAAGTTCGGCCGGTATATCGATTTGATCTTAATGCAGAAAATCTTGTCCTGACATCCCTACAGCAAAGCGCTATCTTGCCCTCATGTCGATCTGGTCCCGAATTGCCGATGCGTTGTCCGCCCTTACGTCAGGTGAGGGGTTGTCGGCCGTATTCGACAGGCTTCTGGGACAAACAACCCCCGAACGGTCGGTCGGCTTTACCATCGCGGTGATCGCGCTTGGCGCGAAAATGGCCAAAGCCGACGGAATCGTCACCCGTGACGAGGTCAGCGCCTTTCGCCGGGTGTTCACCATTCCAGACGATGAGGCCGAAAACGCCGCGCGCGTGTTCAATCTTGCGCGTCAGGATGTGGCGGGCTTTGATGCCTATGCGCGGTCCATCGTGCGGATGTTCAAGAGCGGCAACAGCGCCGACAATCGAGCGCTGTTTATCGACCTGATCGAGGGGCTGTTTCATATCGCTTTGGCAGATGAGGTTTTGCACGAAAACGAAGAGGCGTTTCTGGCCCATGTCGCCGAAATCTTTGGATTGGATGATCGGTGTTTCCGGTCCATTCGCGCCAGACTGACGTCAGGGGCGGCGCATGACCCGTATGAATTGCTGGGCGTTTCTCCCAACATGAGTTTGGCCGAAATTCGCACCGCATGGCGCAATGCCGTCAAGGAAAGCCACCCCGATCGCATGATCGCGCGCGGTGTGCCAGCCGAGGCGGTGCATATGGCCGCACGGCGCCTGATCGCCATCAATGCTGCGTGGGAAGACATCCAAATCCGAAAGGCGGCCTGATGCACCTGAGATTGGCCAGCTATAACGTCGAATGGTTCAACGCGCTCGTCGATGACATGGGAAATCTGCTCGAGGATGATCAACCCTCCGCCCGGTTTCAAACGACACGCGCCACGCAGATCGCGGCCCTGGGGCAAGTGTTTCAGGCCCTTGATGCCGATGGGATCATGGTGATCGAAAGCCCTGACAATGGCAGTTTGCGGTCCACCACCCGCGCGCTTGAAAGCTTTGCAAAAAGGTTCGGATTGCGGGCGCGCACGGCAGTTCACGGCTTCACTTCGGAAACCGAACAGGAAATCGCGTTTCTATTTGACCCGGACCGCCTAATGGCAAGCCATGCGCCGCAAGGTGCCCCTTCGACAGCCAAAGGGGCTTACAGTGCGCCGCGCTTTGATACGACGCTGCGGCTGGATCTGGACGGAGACGGCGCCGCAGAATTGATGACCCTGTCCAAACCGCCGCTAGAGCTGTTGGTGCAGGTCGGTGACAAACAACTGCGTCTGATCGGTGTTCACGCCAAATCAAAAGCGCCACATGGCAGGGCGTCGCCTGCCGACTATATCCGCATATCCATCGAAAACCGCCGCAAGCAATTGGCCGAATGTATGTGGATCAGGGGCCGGGTTGAGACGGTTTTGGCCGCAGGTATCCCCTTGATCATCATGGGTGATTTCAATGACGGCCCCGGTTTAGATGAATATGAGACCCTGTTTGGTCAGTCCGGTGTAGAGATCGTTTTGGGGCTAAACCTGCCCAAACCGCAGCAGTTGTTCGACCCACATGCCGCGATGGCGCTGACCAAAAAGCTGGGCATTCTGCCCACCACCGCCCGGTTTTGGCTGGCCCCACAAAATCGGTTTTTTGAAGCATTGATTGATTTTGTCATGGTTTCTCAAGATATCGCCGCCACTTCACCCGTTTGGCGCATCTGGCATCCGCTGAATGATCCGGCCATGACACCACAGTTGCGCGACGCCGTCTTGGCGGCATCAGACCACTTTCCGGTCAGCATCGACCTCGAAATCTAGCGCCGATCACCCAAGCTGTCGGTCGCTGCCTGTCTTGACGACAAGACGATGTGCGCAGCAACGGCCGCAAACACAATCGTCCCACCAATCAGGGTGGTTTTACCCGGCACCTCACCAAAGGCGAGCCAGACCCACAAGGGCGCCAAGGGCGCGTCAAGCGCGCCCACCAGCCCCGTTTCAATCGCAGGAAGTCTGCGCGCGCCCATGGTGAACAAGGTTAGCCCCAAAGCAGAGTTGACCAGACCAAAAGCAGCAAGCAGGCCAAACTCTGTGCCAGAAATCATGGTGGGTGTGCCAAAGGGCCATGCCAACAACCCGCTCAGCAGTGCCGAAAGACACGCGGCCTGAAGCACGGGAATGCCCGGATAGCGGCGCGCCATGACCATCATGACCGCCATACCGACCGTCATGCCAAAGGCCAACATATCGCCCAAAAGGCTGCCCTCACGGCCAAGTCCCACCATCACAATCACACCGATCAGCGCAACCAAGCTGACCCAGATGGCACTGCGGCTGGGGCGTTCACGTAAGACGATCCATGCCAATGCCGCCGCAACAAACGGGACGGCGGCATATATCACCGCGACATGGGCCACAGTTGTATTGCGCAGGGCGGTGATGAAAAACACCATACCCGCGCCCGACACCACCGCGTAAAGCCAACCTTGCCAACCCAAGGTCACAAAACCAGTGAGCGCGCGCGGCCCTTGGGTAAAGGCAAGTACTGCGGCAAGACCGATCGCGCCGAAAATCCCGCGCCATGCCAACATCGTCGGCGTATCAAGTGCGATCGCATGGGTGAAATAACCAGCCGTGCTCCACGCAATCGCGGAACCAGTCACCAACAATAGCCCAAGATGATAGTCGGTCAGCCGCATCGCACCTTGGTTCCTTTTAGTGTTTTCGGCCCCCGGCCAAGGGTTCAAATGCCCTTAGGTCCTTGTCGCGCGGATTAGCGCCAAGATGTCTTTGGCGGCAGACGGAATGTTGGTGCCCGGCCCAAAAATTGCCTTTACGCCGGCACCAAACAAAAACTCATAGTCCTGTTGAGGGATCACACCGCCGCAGATGACCAGAATGTCGCCCGCCCCCCGGTCCTTTAGTGCTTGAACCAACTTGGGCGCCAGCGTCTTGTGACCCGCAGCTTGGCTAGAGATGCCCACCACATGCCCATCGTTGTCGATTGCGTCTTGGGCCGCTTCTTCCGGGGTTTGGAATAACGGTCCCACATCCACATCAAACCCAATATCGGCAAAGGCCGTGGCAATGACCTTTGCCCCGCGGTCGTGACCGTCTTGGCCCATCTTGACGACCAGCATCCGTGGACGACGGCCCTCTTCCTCGGCAAAGGCCTCTACGTCCGCTTGGATCAAAGCAAAGCCTTCGTCGTCTTCATATGCTGCGCCGTAGACCCCGGCGAGCGTCTTTACCTCTGCCCGGTGCCTGCCAAAAACCTTTTCCATCGCCATGCTGATCTCTCCAACAGTTGCGCGCGCGCGCGCCGCCGTGACCGCAGCGGCCAGCAGATTGCCAGACTGTTCGGCAATTCGGGTCAGTTCGGCCAAAGCGGCCACACAAGTTGCCTCATCGCGCGCAGCCCGGGTAGAAGCAAGCCGCGCGATTTGCGCCTCGCGCACGGCGACATTGTCGATATCCAAAATCTCTATCGAGTCTTCTTTGGCCAAACGATACTTGTTGACGCCAACGATCACGTCATCGCCCCGGTCAATCGCCGCCTGACGCCGCGCCGCAGATTCCTCGATCCGCAGTTTGGGCATGCCGGAGGCGACGGCTTTGGTCATGCCGCCCATCTCTTCGACCTCTTGGATCAGGGCCCATGCCTTGTCGACCATCTCGGCAGTGAGGCTTTCGACATAATAGGACCCTGCCAGAGGATCGATGACACGGGTCACCCCGGTTTCTTCTTGCAAGATCAACTGAGTGTTCCGTGCAATCCGCGCGGAAAATTCGGTCGGCAATGCCATCGCCTCATCCAGAGCATTGGTGTGCAAAGACTGCGTGCCGCCAAGAACCGCTGACATCGCCTCGTATGCTGTACGGATGACGTTGTTATAGGGATCGGCCTCTTGCAAGGACACGCCAGAGGTCTGGCAGTGGGTGCGCAACATCAAGCTGCCCTGCGATTTCGGATTAAACTCTGACATGATCCGGTGCCAGAGCAGGCGCGCTGCGCGCAGTTTGGCGGCCTCCATAAAGAAGTTCATCCCGATGGCAAAAAAGAACGACAGTCGCCCGGCGAAATCATCGACATTCATGCCGCGCGCAATCGCGGCACGGACGTACTCGCGGCCATCGGCCAAAGTATAGGCGAGTTCTTGGACCAAATTCGCCCCAGCCTCTTGCATATGATAGCCGGAGATGGAGATGGAGTTGAACTTTGGCATCTCGGCGCTGGTGTATTCGATGATGTCCGCAATGATCCGCATGCTGGGTTCAGGCGGGTAAATATAGGTGTTGCGGACCATGAACTCCTTCAGAATGTCATTCTGAATGGTGCCCGAAAGGGCCGCACGGGGCACGCCTTGTTCCTCACCTGCAACGATGAACGAAGCAAGGATCGGGATGACCGCGCCATTCATCGTCATAGAAACGGACACCTTATCGAGCGCGATGCCGTCGAACAGGATCTTCATATCTTCGACGCTGTCGATCGCCACACCAGCTTTGCCGACATCGCCCTCGACCCGAGGATGGTCGGAATCGTACCCCCGATGCGTGGCCAGATCAAAGGCGACCGAGACGCCTTGCTGACCCGCAGCAAGGTTCTTGCGGTAAAAAGCGTTTGACGCTTCGGCGGTCGAAAAACCCGCGTATTGGCGAATGGTCCACGGCCGCCCCGCGTACATCGTGGCCTTTACCCCGCGGGTAAAGGGGGCAATACCGGGAAGTTCGTCTGTTTGCGGCAGGTTTTCAACGTCCGCCGCAGTATAGAGCGGCTTGACCGCGATGCCTTCGAGTGTCTGCCAGTTGAGACTTTCAGGGTCGCGCCCTTTGAGTTCTTTGGTGGCGAGCGTTTTCCAAGCGTTCAGGTCGGTCATGTACGGTCCTCGGTCTGGGGCTGTGGCGTGTGTGGCAAGCGGCGGGGGTTTCACACCCCCGCACCCCCGTGGGATATTTCTAAACAGATGAAAGGGCGGGCTGGCCACTGAAAGATTTGGATCATGGCGAGGGCTTTGCTACCTTGAGACGGCTTGGCCAGTCGCGAATGACAAGCCAACCAAGCGCAAAATACAATGCAAGAATGAGATTGGAGGTAATGGGCCAAGCGAGCAGGCCTAGTTCAACGCAATTGACGCCGGCAGCTATTGTGGCGAGTCCCAGCGCCCAGACGCAAACCACACGGAAAGGAAAGACACGGCCAAAGCTGACTTTAAGGACGAGTGCATAAATGGCAGCTGTCCAAAATCCCTTTAACGCAGTGTTGAACAGATGAATTGATAGCGGCGCCCCACCAGGCGTTGGGATGCCGTGCAAAGGAATTGCCGCCCCCATTGTCACTAGGTAAACTATACCAATGAGCGTATAAGTCACTAAGCCAGCGAAGAGAGCGGCAAATATCTTTAGCTCCTTTTTAGCTGAGAAGGCCATTCATTCGAATTCCATTATCACTTCGTCCACCTTCAGGCTGTTGCCAGCCGTGGCCTTGATCGATTTTACGATGCCCTTGCGTTCGGCCTTGAGGATGTTTTCCATCTTCATCGCCTCGACCGTGGCCAAGGACTGACCCTCTTGAACCTCTTCCCCGACTTCAACCAAGATTTTTGCAATCAGGCCGGGCATGGGGCACAGGAGGAACTTTGAGGTGTCGGGTGGCAGTTTTTCAAGCATCAACTTGGCAAGTTCAGCCTGACGCGGCGTGCGGACATGACATTTCAGATCTGCGCCCCGGTGGCGCACCCGAAAGCCGCCTGAAATTTTGGTGATTTTCATCACCAAAGGTGCATCATCAACGATCAAATGTGCCAGCGCTTGGCCCGGGGTCCAGTCAGAGGTCACGCGGTGGCTGCCTTGACCTGCAATATGCACTGTTGATCCTGCATGATCGGCCACGATGTGGACGGTGTGTTCAACACCCTGAACGGTGACAACCCAATCATCGCCCACGCGGCGTTCGTGATTGTCCATCGTGCCCGAAATCCGTGTGCGGCGAATTTCCGCAACCCGGTTCATCGCCGACGTTGCCGCAGCGATACGAGACAGAGTGGCGCCATCAAGGACAGCCCCTTGAAATCCGTCCGGGTATTCTTCGGCAATGAAGGCCGTGGTGATATTGCCTGACACAAAGCGAGGGTGATCCATCACAGCACCCACAAACGGTAGGTTGTGGCCGATGCCCTCGACCTCAAACTGATCAAGAGCCAGTCGCATTTCCTCTATCGCGCCAAGGCGGTTTGGGGCCCATGTGCACAGCTTGGCAATCATCGGATCGTAGAACATTGAAATCTCACCGCCTTCAAACACACCCGTGTCATTGCG
>JAAFIJ010000100.1 GCA_013298675.1 Rhodobacterales bacterium
GTGTCGTTTGTCGTGGATTTTGAATTTCGTAACGCGATTTTGGCTGGTGTCATCGGTCTGGTTTTCAATGAGGCGATGCAGCGCGTCGTGCGGGCCTTTGAAGCCCGCGCGGACGCGCTGTTTACGCGGCTCTGACGCGGTGCAGAATCACGAATTCAATTCATAGGCGCGTTCACCGTGAACAGCCAGATCGAGGCCATTCACTTCCGACTCTAGATCAACCCGCAGCGGTGTGATCGCCGCGCAGACCTTGATCAAAACATAGGTTGCGATTCCCGTCCAAAGGCCAACCACCGCCAAACCACCCAACTGTGCCGTCCAACTGCCTGCACCAAAGACCGCGACCATGATCGTGCCAAAAATACCGCCCACACCATGGACTGCAAAGACATCAAGGGAATCGTCGATCTTGACCCGGTTGCGCACAAAAAGCACCGCTTCTTGGCACAAAATCCCTGCGATAGCGCCGATCACCAGCGCCTCAAGCGGACCAACATAACCTGACGCAGGGGTGATCGAGGCAAGCCCCGCAATCGTGCCCGTGACCAAACCAACAAGAGAGGCGCGGCCAAATTTGATCCGCTCCCATAGCGCCCAAGTCAGCGACGCGGCCGCTGCCGACAGATGGGTGACCGTGATGGCCATGGCGGCTTGACCATTGGCGGCAAGCGCAGAACCGCCGTTAAAGCCGAACCAACCAACCCACAACATTGCCGCCCCAATCATCACCATGCCGGGGCTATGGGGAGGGGTATGTTTATTCTTGCGCGGTCCAAGTGTCCACGCGACCAACAATGCCGCAATCCCTGCAGTTTCGTGCACGACGATGCCGCCTGCAAAGTCACGCACGCCCAGCGCACCAAATATCCCGCCATCTGACAACATTCCGCCACCCCAAATCCAATGGGCAACCGGAGCATAGACCACCAACATCCACAGGCTGGAAAACAGAAGCACAAAGCCAAAGCCGATCCGTTCCACATAGGCCCCGATGATCAGCGCAGGGGTGATGATGGCAAAGGTCATCTGAAACGAAAAGAACAAAACTTCTGGCAAGGTGCCTTGTAGGTTCTCACTGTTTATGCCGATCAGGAATGCTTTGCCAAGGCCGCCCCAATAGGCATCACTGCCGCCGAATGCGATGCTGTAACCTAGTGCCAGCCACAGAACGCTCATCAACGCTGCGATGGAAAAGCAGTGCATGAACACCGACAAAACACTGCGCGCGCGCACCAAACCGCCATAAAACAGCGCCAGACCCGGCAATGTCATGAACAGCACAAGCGCTGTGCAGATTAGAATAAAGGCAGTGTCAGATCCGTTCATGGGCGCGCTCCAGTTTGGCTGCTGCCCGCATGAATGATGTTAAAGCGCCAAAGAAAGCGGCAAACCCCACATAGGGCGCGCAATTGATAGGCAATTCTCAATTTGCCCAAAATTTAATCGACGTTTGGCGCTGGATGGTGAAATTCAAGCACTCTTGAAAGTCAGGCTTGCGCTGCCCTTAACAGCAACACCAGTGCATGTTCGGTGCTGGCTTTGCGCACCGCATTACGCCCCAACGGACCAAACTCGACGGTTTCAACAAAGGTATCGGCACCGCGCCGAGCAAGGCCAAAACACACCCGTCCTTCGGGCTTTGCCACTGTTCCACCGGGACCCGCGACCCCGGTGACCGAAACAGCAAGGTCGACCTGGGCCGCGTTCAACGCCCCTTCGGCCATTTCACTGGCAACTTGTTCGGAAACTGCCCCATAGGTGGCAAGGGTCAGCGCACGCACGCCCAGCATCGTTTCTTTGGCTTGGTTGGAATAGGTCACAAACCCGCACGCCAAAACATCTGATGCGCCTGCAATATCTGCGATCGCGGCCGATATCATGCCCGCAGTACAGCTTTCGGCCGTCGCGATCCGCAAGTGACGCAGCCTTGCTGCGTCAATCAGCGCTTGAACCGTCACAGGAACAACACGGCGTGATAAACAATGCCGGCAGCCAGTGTCGACAGGCCTGCAAACAGTCCCGCCCAAAGATCATCCAGCATCACCCCCGCTGGATCATGCCGCCGGTCTGCACGGCCCACCAGCCATGGTTTCCAGATGTCAAAAAGCCGAAAGAAAAGGAATGCCGCCAAGGGGGCAGGGTAGGGCAGCCACCCGTCAACCCCGCGCCACCAAAACGCGGCGGCCGGAAACAACAGGGCAAGCCACTGACCCGCAACCTCATCAATCACAAACTCGGACGGATCATCGGTTGGACGATCCGCAAGTTCACGGGCAACCGCCCAAAACCCAAGGGCTGTGACCGCCAATGTGGCAATGACCAGCGACCAAAAGCCAAGATAGTTCAACATTGCCCACCCAAGCACGATCGCCACAAGCGACCCCCAAGTGCCCGGCGCGGGGCGCATCAGACCTACGCCAAAAAACGTCGCGATTGCGCGGCTCATAGTGACACCAATGTTGCAGTGGCCATCGCCGCAATCCCTTCTTCGCGGCCGGTAAAGCCCAGCTTTTCAGACGTCGTTGCTTTGACGCTGATCCGTGACACCTCTACCGACATGATGCCCGCCAGCGTTTCACGCATCAAATCTGCAACGGGGCCAATCTTTGGCCGCTCACAGATCAAGGTGACGTCGCAGTTTGAAATCCGATAACCGCGCTGCCGCGCTCGTTCTACGGCATGGCGCAAAAAGATGTGACTTTCTGCCCCTTTCCACTTGGGGTCAGACGGCGGAAAATGTGTGCCGATGTCGCCCTCGGCCAGCGCGCCATAAAGTGCATCGGTCAACGCGTGCATTCCAACGTCTGCATCAGAATGGCCCAACAAAGCCTTGGGGTGATCAACCTTGACACCGCAAAGCCAAACCCCGTCGCCTGCGGTAAAGGCGTGCACGTCAAAGCCATTACCAACGCGAACATCCATGCTTTTCTCTTTCATCAAGGTTTCCGCGCGCGCGAAATCGGCGGCGTAAGTCAATTTGAAGTTGTCCTCTTCGCCAGCGACAATCGCCACGTCGATGCCCGCGCTCCGCGCCACTTCGACATCATCTGCCGCATCGCCTTTGTGGTTTCGGTACGCTGCAAACAGTTTTTCAAAGTGAAAACCTTGCGGCGTTTGGGCACGAAACAGCGCCGTGCGATCCATGGTACCAGTGACCAAATCTTGGGCGCCCGTCCAAAGGGCATCGGTCACGGCAAGGGCAGGGGCGGCACCGTCAGCAGTGGCAAGTGCAGTAATGACATCTTTTATGACCTTGGACGACACCATCGGCCGCGCGGCGTCATGGATTAACACATGTGTCACGTCAGACCCCGACAAAGCCTCAAGCGCGTTTCTAACTGACTGAGATCGACTGTCGCCACCAAACACCAGTCGCGCATCCGGGAAAATCTGCCGCGCACGGCCCTCATCCTGTGGATGAATGACCAAGACCCGGTCCATGCCCGCAAAGGCATCAAAGGTTACGGCCGCAACCGCGCGGCCACAGATCATTTGCCACTGCTTGGGCAGATCACCGCCGGCACGCACGCCCCGGCCTGCGGCAACTATAATCACTGCTAGTTTCATTCAGCCCTCGTTTGGCCCTTAGTATTGCAAGCCTTGCTCTAAGACAATCTGGCCGTTAAATGCATCAGTAGTGATTAAAAATTAGGCAATGCCTGCATATTAAGCAAACCTGAGGCTGTTCGCCTTGGATTTATCGTGCACCCGGCCCAAATGACCACAATAAGGCGTATCATGACACCTGCGATCGGATCCATTGTGCTGAATCCTCCTGTGCTGCTTGCCCCTATGGCAGGCATCACAGACTTGCCGTTCCGCCGGGTGGTGGCGGGGTTTGGGGCGGGCCTGGTTGTATCGGAAATGGTGGCGTCACAAGAAGTGGTGCAAGCAAAGCCCTTGGCCCGCGCACGCGCTGACCTTGGATTTGGCGAATCCGCCACCAGCGTGCAGTTGGTTGGGCGTGAGGCGCATTGGATGGCCGAAGCTGCCAAATATGTTGAAGGGCAGGGTGCAAAGGCCATTGATATCAATATGGGGTGCCCCGCCAAACGGGTGACCACAGGTGCCTGCGGATCGGCCTTGATGCGCGATCTGGATCAGGCCATCCGCATCATTGACGCGGTCATTGGCGCTGTTTCCGTGCCGGTTAGCCTGAAAACGCGGCTTGGCTGGGATGACGCGTCGCTGAACGCGCCGGATCTTGCGCGCCGTGCTCAAGCCGCTGGCATCGTGATGATCACCATTCATGGTCGCACCCGCTGCCAATTTTACAAAGGTCATGCCGATTGGAATGCCATTCGCGCGGTGAAAGATGCGGTTGACATACCCGTCATTGCCAATGGGGACATCATCGACAGCGCATCCGCCCGCGCGGCTTTGGCGCAAAGCGGTGCGGACGGCGTGATGATTGGCCGCGGCGCGCAAGGGGCACCTTGGCGTCTGGCCCAGATCGCCCACGATCTTTACGGCACGCCCGCGCCCTTGGTTCCACAAGGGCAGGCGCTTTATGAGATGATCGCCGAACATTATGAAGAAATGCTTGCCTTTTACGGCCAAGAACTGGGCCTGCGGGTCGCACGCAAACATTTGGGTTGGTATTTGGACGAAGCGGGCCTGAATGATGCGCGGGCCCAACTGCTTGTTTCCCCCGACAAAACCAGCGTCCTTCGCATCTTGCAGATTGCACTGAGCAACCAACAACGGGCTGTGGCATGATTACGATTGAGGCAAACGCTCTTTGGTCGTCAATCCCGGTTCCCGCATTGGTGATTGGTCCCCTTGGACAGATAGAGGCGATCAATTCGGCGGCTGAAAGCTTTTTGAACGCGTCAAGCAAGTCGATTGTCGGTCAGATGCTCAATGACCGGCTGTCAATCGATACGCAGATGGACGATGCGCTTTCGCGGGTCCGGCTGCAATTGGCCCCGCTTTTCATTCTGCAAGCAGACATCACGCCCGGTGACCGTCCGCCACAGCAATGTTCCCTTCAGCTTGCACCGTTACAGGACTTGCCCGGTCACGTCCTATTGCTGATCTCGCCACGCGATATCGCGGATAGGATGGGCCGGGCACTACAGGTAAGCTCTGCCGCAAAATCAGCCATCGGCATGGCTGAAATGCTCGCCCATGAAATCAAAAACCCGCTTGCCGGGATTTCGGGGGCGGCACAGCTGCTTGCCATGGGCCTGTCAGGGCAAGATCTGGAATTGACTGATCTGATCGTCGAGGAAACCAAACGGATCGTCAAACTGCTGGAACAGGTCGAACAGTTCGGCAATCTGCGCCCGCCAACACGCCGCGCGGTCAATCTGCATGACGCGTTGGACCGCGCCCGACGCTCTGCACTTGTCGGGTTTGGCGCAAAAATGAACATCATCGAAGACTACGACCCGTCGTTGCCCTCGACTTTTGCCGATCCAGATCAACTTGTTCAGGTGTTCCTAAATCTGCTTAAAAACGCATCCGAAGCGGCGGGGCCAAAGGGCGGTACCATCCGGCTTCATACCTTTTACGATCATTCGCTGCGGCGCAGGCGCAAAGACGGGTCGGGCGCGCCGTTGCCGCTGCAGGTTCAGATCATCGACGACGGACCGGGCATTCCGCCTGCTATTGCCGAAGACATCTTTGAACCCTTCGTTTCGGGCCGTGAAAACGGCACAGGTCTCGGCTTGGCGTTGGTTTCAAAGATCATCCTTGATCACGAAGGTTGGATTTCCGTCGAGAGTGCCCCCGGACGCACCTCGTTTAGAATTTCTCTGCCGCTTGCACCCAAAGACCCCCCACAGGAGATACGTTGATGGATGGCACGATCCTTGTTGCGGATGACGACCGTACTATTCGCACGGTTTTGACCCAAGCTCTGACCCGCGCCGGGTGCAAAGTCCATGCAACTTCGTCGTTGATGACCCTGATGCGGTGGGTTGAAGAAGGAAAAGGCGATCTGGTGATTTCCGACGTGATGATGCCCGACGGAAACGGGCTTGAGGCGCTGCCCCAGATCGCGCGTCTGCGGCCGGGTTTGCCGGTGATCGTGATCTCGGCGCAAAATACCATCATGACCGCCATTCAGGCCGCCGAGGCAGAAGCGTTTGATTATTTGCCCAAACCCTTTGACCTGCCCGATCTGATGCGCCGTTCCGCCCGCGCGTTGGAGGTAAAGCGGCGCATACCCCGCCCGGCCACAACCCCGCGTGAGGCGTTTGACGACCTGCCACTGGTTGGCAAAACCGCGTCCATGCAAGCGTTGTACCGGCTTGTTGCACGCGTGATGAACGCCGATCTGCCCGTGATGGTCCTTGGCGAGTCGGGCACCGGAAAATCCCTGATCGCCCGCGCAATCCACGACTTTTCGGACAGGCGAAGCCAACCCTATGTCGTCATCCATGCCAGCGATCTTGCCGGAGTCGACGGCATTGGCAGCGTTTTGGCAAAGGCCAAAGGAGGCACTTTGGTTCTGGATGAAGTGTCTGATTATGACGATGAATCGCAGGCCAAACTGGCGCGGATGTTGGATGTGATGGGGGAACACGCCCCTCGAATTCTTGCCACATCGCAAAACAACCTGTCTGCCCGAATGGAAGCAGGAAAGTTCCGCGCCGACCTTTACTACCGACTTGGCGGTGTGACCATCGATGTTCCCCCTTTGCGCGAAAGGGTAGAGGATATTCCCCTTTTGGCAGAACATTTCCTTGCCAAGGGCGAGCGTGAAAACGGCGTTCAACGCAGGCTGTCGCCAGAGGCGCTACAACTGTTGCGCGGTCATACGTGGCCGGGCAATGTGCGCCAGTTGGAAAACATTTTACGAAGGCTTCTTGTCACGGCGACAGAACCTGAGATCACCCGTGAAGAGCTGGAATTTGCTTTGGGGTCAGCGCCCGTTTCGCCGTCGCACCGCGCCAACTCTACCGAAATTGAAAAGCTGTCGACGTCCGTTCTGCGCCATTTGCAGCGCTACTTTGATTTGCATGCGGGTCAGCTTCCCCCCGCAGGTGTTTACGACCGGATTTTGCGCGAAATAGAGGTTCCGATGATCGAAATCGCGCTTGATGCGACCGGTGGCAATCAAGCAAAATGCGCCGACCTTTTGGGCATCAATCGCAATACTTTGCGCAAGAAGATCACCGATCTCGATATACAGGTGACACGGAGACGCAAACTGATGTAAAACCGCAACATCAAGCGTGTTGTTTCTACCGCAAGGGGGATTAACACCAGATGTGGCGGTGCGCGGAGCAGCGGCCCCACGTGCAATATGGGGGTAGCGTGCCAAAAGGCGGCCGTAGTGACATTTGGCTAAGGTTTTCCAAGCTGCGACGCCAAAGGCGTTTTCAGACGGGAATGACCTTTGCTTTGGTGTTTCTGGGGCCACTATTGGCGGTTGGCACCTTTTTGGTGCTGGGCCCGTTCAACCTCGGGGCCTCATCGCAATATTTGCGCCTGATCTTGCTGGCCGACTTGGTCTATATTCTGGTCATTGCAGCCCTTATTCTAGCGCGGGTTCTGAAAATGATTTCAGAGCGGCGACGCAAATCTGAAGGGTCGGCGCTGCATCTGCGGCTGACGGCGGTCTTTGCCTTGGTCGCCCTGACGCCCGCAGTTCTGGTGGCGGTTTTTGCCGTGCTGACGGTCAACATCGGTCTTGAGGGTTGGTTTTCGAAACGGGTGTCGGACGTTGTGACCAATTCACTGGCCGCAGCGCAGGCCTATGAAAGCGAACATCGCAGTGCCCTAACCGAAGACGCCGTCGGGCTTTCCGCCTATCTGAACAAAGCAAAGTCCCAAGCACCTGACCTGCCCGAAGGTCAAGTACGCCTCATTCTGACCGATTTACAAGCCGCTGTTCAAAGGGGATTTCGCGAAGTTTATCTGATTGATGGAACGGGCAGCCTGCGTTTGCGTGGTGAGCGGTCGTATCTGTTCGACTTTGAACAACCGCTGGCAACAGACATCGCGCGAGCGCGCAGTGGCGAAGTGGTCATCATCGAAGACTGGACGAACAACGAGTTTCGTGCGTTGATCCATCTGACCGCATTTGCAGACCGCTACGTGTATGTTTCGCGCTTGGTAGATGGAAGCATTTTGTCGCTGCTCGATGAAACCAAGGAAACCGTGGCGCTTTACCAGCAGCTGGAAGCAGAGCGTGGCAAAGTCTTGTTCAATTTCGGCCTACTCTACCTTGGCTTTGCGCTCATCCTAGTGCTGGCGGCCGTATGGTTTGGGCTTTGGTTTGCCGAACGTCTTAGCCGTCCGGTTGGTCGGCTTGCCAGTGCAGCCGAACGGGCAGGTGCGGGCGATTTGTCGGTTCAGGTGATTGAGGAAGACGGCGACGATGAAATAGCCACCCTCGGCAGGGTCTTTAACCAAATGATCCGCCAGTTGCGCGGCCAGCGAGAAGCATTGGAAACGACCCATGATCTTACTGATGCGCGGCGGCGGTTGTTTGATTCCGTGTTGTCCAATGTCACCGCAGGGGTGATCGGGCTTGATGCA
>JAAFIJ010000101.1:0-5757 GCA_013298675.1 Rhodobacterales bacterium
CATTGCGGCGGGTGAGGTTGTTGAGCGTCCAGCCTCGGCGGTCAAGGAATTGGTGGAAAACGCACTTGATGCAGGTGCGCGGCGAATCTCGGTTGATTATTCGGCAGGTGGCAAGGTTTTGATCCGGGTCACCGATGATGGGTGCGGCATGTCACCAACCGACCTGCCGCTGGCTGTCGCACGGCATGCAACGTCAAAAATTGATGGCTCTGATCTGTTGAATATCCATTCGTTTGGGTTTCGTGGCGAGGCGTTGGCGTCACTTGGCGCGGTCGGTCGCCTGACCTTGACCTCGCGTGCCGAGGGGCATGACGGCGCAAGCCTGAGCGTTAACGGAGGGCGTCTGTCGCCAACCCGTCCCGCTGCGGCCGCGCGCGGCACTGTAGTTGAATTGCGTGATCTGTTTTATGCAACACCAGCGCGGCTAAAGTTCCTGCGCTCTGATCGGGCCGAGGCGCAAGCAATCGTTGATGTGGTGCGTCGATTGGCGATGGCCGAGCCGTTTGTTGGGTTTGTTTTGACCGAGATTGCGGATGGCCTTGCACCGCGCCAGATTTTTCGCGCCGACGCGATGTCTGGCGATTTCTTTGATGCCTTGCATGGCCGCCTTGCGGGCGTTTTGGGCAATGATTTTATTGATAATGCGCTGAAAATCGACATTGAACGAGAAGGGCTTCGTCTGTCTGGCTATGCAGCCTTGCCGACCTATTCGCGCGGATCGTCCGTGCAGCAGTTCGTTTTCGTCAATGGTCGCCCGGTGCTGGACCGAATGTTGCTGGGCGCGCTGCGGGTGGCCTATTTCGACTTTCTTTCGCGTGACAGGCATCCGGCAGCGGTGTTGAATTTGCTCTGTGATCCGGAACGGGTGGATGTGAACGTGCATCCAGCCAAGTCCGAAGTACGTTTTCGTGAACCAGAGGCGGCGCGCAGCCTGATCATCACCGGGCTAAAGACAGCGCTTACTCAATCCGGTCACCGGGCCAGCAGCACGGTCGCCGATGCGACCCTTGCCGCGATGCGCCCCGATGGGATGCCTTCGGCAGGTTCTACCAGCTATCCACCGCGGGTCTACCAAATGGACCGCCCGTCACAGCGCAGCCTCGCGCGCAGCTTTTCCTACTTTGCCCCCGAAACAGGCGCGCCTATGGGATTTGCAGAAGCACCCTCGGCCCGTATGGAACCCGTTCAGACAGACGAAAACGACCGGCCCCTGGGCGCGGCGCGTGCGCAGATACATGAGAATTACATCATCGCGCAAACGGCAACGGGCATGGTGATCGTTGATCAACACGCAGCGCACGAAAGGTTGGTTTACGAACGCCTGAAGCGTCAGATGACCGAGACCGGGGTAAAGGCGCAGGCATTGTTGATCCCAGAAATCGTTGATCTGTCGCCCAGCGACGCAGCACGGTTGCTGGAAGCATCGGCGGAACTCGCCGCACTTGGGCTAACGATTGAACCCTTTGGCGGATCCGCCATTGCGGTGCGGGAAACCCCGGCGATCTTGGGGCAAGTGTCAGCCGCGGCCTTGCTGCGAGATGTTTTGGACGAGCTCTCTGACCTTGGCCACAGCATGCAATTGCAAACCCGGATGGAGGCGATCTTGTCGCGGATGGCCTGTCATGGATCAATCCGGTCGGGGCGCCAGATGCGCGCCGAAGAGATGAACGCCCTTTTGCGCGAAATGGAAGCGACGCCGCATTCCGGTCAATGCAACCACGGTCGCCCCACCTATGTGGAGCTGAAACTTCACGATATAGAAAGGCTTTTTGGCCGCAGATGATCACTCTTTTTGGCCAAAGCTATGCGTGGAACGCGCCCGAAGTGTTGTTGATCGGCGGCGCTTTGCTGGTGCTTGCGATCTTTTTGATCCTGATTTTGCGCGCAGCGGGGCGTTCGGCCACGATGGCAGCACCGTTGATGCGCGAAATGGGGTGGCTGGGCCAACGGGTGCAGTCCCTGTCAGATGGGCAGGAACGGCTGGCTGGCGGGCTGCATCATGTGGGCGAAAACCAAGCCGTTAGCCAGACAGCGATGCTGAAGTTGATGGAGGCGCGCTTGGCCGAGGTCAGCCGCCAGATGGGCGAAAGCCTGCACGGCAATTCCACCCGCACCGCGCGCTCTCTTGGCGAATTGCAACAGCGGCTAGAGACGATCGACAAGGCGCAGGCCAATATCGAAAAGCTGTCGGGCAATGTTCTGAACTTGCAGGATATTTTGGCCAACAAACAGGCGCGGGGCGCGTTTGGCGAAATTCAATTGAATGACATCGTGCAAAAGGCGCTGCCCTCTGATGCGTTTTCGATGCAGCACACCCTATCCAATGGCAAGCGGGCAGATTGCCTCGTGCATCTGCCAAACCCGCCGGGGCCGATCGTGATTGATGCGAAGTTCCCGCTTGAGGCTTATGAAGCACTGCGGCGCGCGGACAATCCCCGTCAGGTGACCGAGGCGAATGCACAGCTGCGAACAGCCGTTCGGGCGCATATCAAAGCGATCTCAGAGAAGTATATCATAGAGGGCGAAACCGCCGACGGGGCTTTGATGTTCCTGCCCTCAGAGGCGGTCTATGCCGAATTGCACGCGAATTTCCCCGAAGTAGTACGTGAAGGTTTTGCCGCGCGCGTCTGGATCGTGTCGCCGACCACCTGCATGGCCACGCTGAACACCATGCGCGCGGTGTTGAAAGACGCCCGGATGCGGGAACAAGCGGGGGCTATCCGGCGCGAGTTGGGTGAGTTGTACAAGGACGTTGACCGTTTGGTGGAACGCGTGGGCAACCTTGACCGCCATTTTGGACAAGCCGCCAAAGACATTGAGGAGATTAAAGTATCCTCTGACAAGGCATCGCGCCGCGCCCGCAGGTTGGACAATTTTGATTTTGAAGAGCTGTCTGCCGATCCGTCGACCACCCCGACCAGTCTTAAACCCATTATCGGACCACAGGCCGCCGAATGATCCGCCATCTGACACCTGACGATTACAAAACGATGCCGTGGGCCAATGGCAAGGGTGTGACCGTAGAGATGCTGCGCGTTGAGGGTCCTGAAGTGGTAAGGTGGCGCTTAAGCCGGGCCTCAGTGGTGGAAGCGGGTGATTTTTCGATTTTCGCGGGGATAGAGCGCAATTTGACCGTGATTTCCGGTCCGGGCTTTGACCTCGTGGGGCAAAATCTGCGACTGACTGCGCGTCCTCTCATCCCTGTCGCGTTTTCTGGCGAAGTGGCGATCCAAGCCATTTCGGTTACTGAACCGAGCGACGATTTCAACGTGATGACCGCCTGCTCATTGCCGTTGCCGCAAGTGCAGGTGGTGCATGGCGCGCGGTCGTTGATGCCCGACGGCGCGGCCAAGCTGGCATTGTTTGCGTTGGGCAATGCCACCATCGCGGGGCGGGCGTTGTTACGCTATGATCTGTTGCTCACCGATGAAGCGGTAGAGATGACGGCGCAAGATCCGGTGATTGCGGTGCACCTGTTCTAAAGGGTGGCCCCGGTCTTCGCGGTTTCAGTGCGTCAGGCAGACCATGAAAAATCCGTCCATCCCGCCCTTTTCCGCCCAAAAATCTGGCCTCAGGCGCAACGCGCCCATCGGGGTGACCCATTCAGGGTCTATCCCCGCCATTTGTGCCGGAACCACCCGCAAGCCGGGGTGGCGTGCAAGTGCGTCGGTCAATTGATCTTCGCCTTCTGCCGCCAGCAGCGAGCAGGTGACGAACACCAACGTTCCGCCCGGCTTTAGCCAACCCAAAGCGCGGTCCAATAGGGCCGCTTGCAAAGCAACAAGTTCGGTCACGTCGCTGCCATCTTTGACAAAGGGCAAGTCAGGGTGGCGACGCAACGTGCCAGAGGCAGAACAGGGGGCATCCAGCAAAATCGCATCAAAAGGCGCGTCAGGCTGCCACGCCATGGCATCGCTCACCACCAGCGTCGCGTTTAGCCCCGTACGTGCAAGGTTTTGGGCCACGCGTGCCATGCGTGGGCCAGAGATATCAAGCGCTGTCACCTCTGCGCCTGCAGCGGCCAGTTGCATTGTTTTGCCGCCTGGCGCGGCACACAAATCCAATACGCGTTGTCCCGCTGAGACAGCCAACAACGGCACGGCCAATGCAGCGGCGGCGTCTTGGACCCACCAATCGCCCGCCTCATATCCGGCAAGGGTGGACACTTGTCCTGCCCCGGTCATACGGACCGATCCGGTAGGCAAAGCTTCACCGCCCTCGGGTGCCGAGCGTCCGGGCAACAGGGTCAGGTCAATCGGCGGCGGTGTTGCCTGAACCGCCTCCATCGCGCTGACCGCGTCGCGGCCATATTGGTGGACAAGCGGTTGGCGCAACCAGCGCGGCAACCGTTGGGCGGGACCTTTTAGGTCAGTTTCGTCGATTTGGCGCAGCACGGCATTGACGAGGCCCGCCAAATGCTGCGTCCGGTTGCCTTTGCGTGCCATCGTGACGGCTGTGTTGACCACACCGTGGGCAGCAGCACCTGATTTTATCTCAACCACCGCAAGGCGCAGGATGTTCATGACCTCGACAGGCGGGACTTTGCGCAACAGCGGTTTTAGGGCGGTATCCACGGGTTCTAGCTGGCGCAGCACCGCCAAGGCGAGGCGTTGCGCGCGCGCGCGGTCAGCGGGGCCAAGCCCGTCAAGAAAACCCGCATCTTCGGCCAAGGCTTGTGACAACAGCATGCCTTCGCCCAAAACGGCGTTCAAAAGCCCGACTGTCGCGCTGCGCGCCGTAACACCTAAGGTCATTCTTTTTCCAACACTTGCCGCTTGCCTGTCACGCGGCCTATATCAATGGGGCAAATCCCGCAAGGAATGCCGCAAAGGATGCCGCAATGACCGATGAAACCACGCCTGACGAGCCCAGCACTTTGCCTGCCCAAGTATTACCCGCCGCAGCATTGCGTGCGTTGGCCGAGGCAGAGGCGCGCCGCGCGGCGCCCGTCACACCATTGGCCAAAGAATTGGGTGGCAGGAACGGCCCCGATCCCGTGCGGTTTGGCGATTGGGAGAAAAAGGGGATCGCGATCGACTTTTGAGCCGATCGTTGCCGCAATCAGATCTGCCGTGGCCTGACATCAAGTCCCGCGGGGTTTGGCGCGCAAGGTTGGTTCGGCTTGTGTTGGGTCTTCGGGCCAAAGGTGGCGCGGGTATTGGCCGCGCATATCGCGGCGCACATCCGCGTAAGATGAGCGCCAAAAGCCCGGAATGTCTTTTGTCACTTGCAAAGGCTTTTGTCCCGGTGACAACAGCGTGATCCGCAAGGGCAGGCGCGCGGCCCCCACGACCGGATGGACTGTGACGCCAAACATTTCTTGCAAGCGCAACTCGATGCTTGGCGTCTCGCCCTCGTAATCAATCGGCACGCGACGGCCCAAAGGGGTTTCAAAATGTGCAGGGGCCAAACGGTCAAGGGTTTGAAGCTGTTCCCAATTCAGACGCAGGCGCAGGGGTTCGGTCAAATCCAGCGCACGCAAGTCGGCCTCGGTCTTTTGGCCGCGCAGATGGGGCAATAGCCACGCCTCGGCCTCATCGAGCAGAGCCGCATCAGAGCAGTCGGGCCAATCCGCCGTGCCAGCTCCCATCTCGTTGCCGCTGCGTGCAAGGTCAATGCGCGCGCGCAAGCGCAGTGCGGCGGGTGTCCACGGCAGGCCCAAGACGCGCAACCCCTCAAGGGCTGCCAGGGCAATGGAGGCGGTTGGCGCGTCATGCCAAGGGCGATCATCCAGAACCAAGGCGCCGAACACTTCTT
>JAAFIJ010000101.1:5767-8471 GCA_013298675.1 Rhodobacterales bacterium
CAAAACCCGGCCCTCGCGCTTGGACCATTCGCAGACATCAAGCCATTGAAAATCATGACCATGGGTGGCCCGCAGCTCTGTATCAGAGATGGCGATAGCTTGGCGAATTGTCGCGTCGCCGGCTTCGGCGTCCAGATCCGTCGCCACGATCAAGCGCACTCCTGCCAGCGGCGTGCCCGGCGCCATGGCTGCGCCCTTTCCACCAGAAAGCACCCACCGGGGCGTATCTCCCTTGCGGCGCAACCCGACACGGTCAGGATAGGCCAGCGCGGCCATTTGCGCGGGGCTGTAGGTGGCTTGGGCGGGTCCCGCTATCCTGACCAACCTGCGGGCTTCGACTTTGATGCGCTCAAGGACCGGACGTAGCACTGCGAAGGGGTGGTTCGCCTCAAATCGTTTAGGGTCTGCGATCGCAGCAAGCCGCAGGGCCAAGTCGGGGGGGGCGTCTTTCAGGGGATCGCGTTCGCCCAAAAGGGCTGCAAGAGTGGCGGCGTCTGGCCCCGCGACTTGTAGCATATGACCAAGACGCGGATGCAGGGGCAGCGAGGCAAGAACCTTGCCGTGATCGGTGATCCGACCCGTGTCGGTCAACGCGCCAAGACCCTGCAGCAACTTGCGCGCCTGTGCCAAGACGCCGGGATTGGGGGGTGTGAGAAACATCAGGGCGCTGTCGCCCCACAGGGCCAGTTCAAGCGCCAGCCCGCACAAATCGGCCGCCTCTATCTCGGCAGGGGGGAAAGATGCAAGGCCGCCTTCCTCACCGCGGGTCCACATGCGGTAGCAAACGCCCGGAGCCACACGGCCTGCGCGACCCCGGCGTTGTTCCGCCTCGGCGCGGGTGACGCGTTCGGTGACCAAGGACGACATGCCGGAATTGGGGTTAAAGCGCGCCCGGCGCGCCCGACCCGCGTCCACCACCACACGGATGTCGGGCAAAGTGAGCGAGGTTTCGGCGATGGCAGTAGCTAGGACGATTTTGCGCCCCTCTACCGGGGCCAAGGCGGCGCGCTGGGCGGCAAAATCCATTGCGCCAAACAGCGGCCTGATGACGCAACCCGGCGACAGGTGGGGGGTTAGGGCCGCCTCGACCCGCCTGATTTCGCCCTCGCCGGGTAAAAACACCAATACGCCGCCTTCGGGGTGATCTTGGATGGCTTGCAGGGTCAGACCCGCGACCGCGGCTTCAAACCGCAGGGTTTTATCCAAGCTTCGGGGCAACCACTGCGTCTCAACCGCAAAAGCGCGGCCTTGAGAGGTGATGAGAGGGGCGTCGCCCATAAGGGCTGCGACGGGGGCCGCATCAAGAGTGGCGGACATTACAAGAAGAACCAGATCTTCGCGCAGTGCTGCACGGATTTCCAAAACGAGCGCTAAGCCAAGATCAGCGTTCAGCGAGCGTTCGTGGAACTCATCAAAGATCACCGCTCCGATGCCGAGCAATTCGGGATCGGTTTGGATCATGCGGGTCAAGATGCCCTCTGTCACCACCTCTATGCGGGTGGCGGCGCTTGTTTTCGCGTCTCCCCGCATGCGGTAGCCGACGGTTTGGCCGACCTCTTCGCCCAAAGTGTCGGCCATACGCTCTGCGGCGCCACGTGCAGCAAGGCGGCGCGGCTCTAGCATAACGATGCGGCCTTTGATCAGGCCCGAGGCCAAAAGGTCAAGCGGCACAAGGGTGGTTTTGCCAGCACCGGGGGGGGCTTGCAGAACTGCCATCCCGCGCTGGGCGATGGCAAGGCGCAAAGCGGGTAGAGTGTCTGTTATGGGCAGAACTGGGGTGTCGGTCATCGTCGTGTCATCGCAAAGCCTGAGGCGTTTGACCAGTCTTTCGTTGTGGGTGGGCGTTTTGGCGGCGAGATCCAAAGGCGCTGCGTGCCGCAGCAAGTTGTTTGTCTCGCCTCTGGCGCTGCGCGCCAACCGGCTTGGAGATGGGTTGCAGCACAAATCTCCGGAATAATCGGGTTTGGGTCGCATCTGGCCCCTTTTCTAACACGCGAAGAGTTGTAACAACTGCGGTATGACAGATTTGGCGCCACAAAAGACCACAGCGCAGCTGATTGCTGCAGGCGACAGGCGGGCTTTGGCGCGGGCAATCACGCTTGTTGAAAGTGCGCGCGCAGATCACCGGGCTGAGGCGTTGGCGCTGATGTCGGCGCTCGGCACGCATAAGCAAGCCCTGCGGATCGGGTTGTCCGGCACCCCGGGAGTGGGCAAATCGACGTTCGTGGAAAGCTTTGGCTTGATGTTGACGGGGGCAGGTAGGCGGGTCGCGGTGCTTGCCGTTGACCCGTCTTCGGCGCGCACGGGCGGGTCTATCTTGGGCGACAAGACGCGGATGGAGCGGTTGTCACGCGACCCTTTGGCGTTTATCCGCCCATCCCCAAGCCGGACCCAAATGGGCGGCGTCGCCCGCCGAACGCGCGAGGCGGTAGCCCTGTGCGAAGCGGCTGGTTTTGACGTGGTTTTGATCGAAACCGTCGGCGTGGGGCAATCTGAAACTGTGGTCGCCCAACTATGTGATGTGTTTGTTTTGCTGCTGGCCCCGGCGGGCGGGGATGAACTGCAGGGTGTCAAGCGTGGCATCATGGAAATGGCCGATCTCATCTTGGTCAACAAGGCCGATGGCGCGCTGCGGGCCCAGGCCGAGCGGACCTTGGGCGATTACAAAGGCGCGCTGCGGTTGATGCGGCACCGCGCGCAAGAC
>JAAFIJ010000102.1 GCA_013298675.1 Rhodobacterales bacterium
TGGATCAAGGCGGGCCTTCGTGCCGCACCCGGCTTCAGGCCGCCTTCACCAGCATCGGTTTTTCACGAATGGGCAAATGAACAAGCGCCGAGAATGCACCCACACCGACCCCCATCCACCAAACGAGCGTATAGTTTCCGGTCAAGTCATACAACTTGCCGCCCAGCCAAATTCCCAAAAAGCCACCGATCTGGTGCGACAGAAAGACGAAACCGTAAAGCGTGCCCATGTAACGAAGACCGTAGATATGGGCCACCAAACCTGAGGTAAGCGGCACTGTGGCCAGCCACAAAACCCCCATCGACAGGGAAAAGATCACCACGGTTACAGGTGTCATCGGCAGCATGATAAACAGGGCCGCCACAATCGTGCGCGCAGTATAAATACCCGCCAACAGATACTTCTTGGAATAGCGTTGGCCCAAATAGCCAGAGGTCAGCGATCCCACGATATTCGCAAGCCCGATCAGCGAAATGGCAATGGCGCCCAACGCCGAGGTAGAGGTTATGCCCAAGCCCGCCAACATGCCATTGGGATCAATCGGCCCACAGGATTCCGCGACAAAAGCCGGGAAATGCGCGGTGATAAAGCCCAACTGATACCCGCAGGAAAAGAAGCCCAGAAAGATCATGGTAAACGAAGGATCCTTAAAGGCGCGAAAAAGAACGGTTCGCAAGGACTCTTCCAACTCTGCCTTGGTCGCCGTTTTGGCCGTGCGCAGGAAGGGCAGCGCGAACAGTGTCAGCAAGATAATACCAGAGAAAATGACGAACACCGTTTGCCATGGATAGCTGCGCAGCAAGATTTCGGCGACCGGCGCCCCAATCACTTGGCCCGCCGATCCCGCCGCTGTGGCAATCCCCAAGGCCATGGAGCGGTTTTCCGCACTGGCCGCACGCCCCACGATCGCCAGAATCACCCCAAACCCGGTGCCCGCGATGCCAAAGCCAACCAGCACCTCTAGCAACTGATGTTGCCCCGGCGTGACGGCAAAACTCGACAGCAGCAATCCCGCCGAATACAGAAGCGCGCCCAAAATGATCGCTTTCCGGTCGCCAAACCGCTCTGCAATCGCGCCGAAAATCGGTTGCCCGACGCCCCAAGCCAAATTCTGTACCGCAATCGCCATCGAAAATTCTGCGCGCGCCCAGCCAAATTCGCTTGCGATCGGAATTTGAAACATCCCAAAACTTGCCCGAATGGCAAAGCCCAGCAGCAAGACAAAGCACCCGGCGACGAGGATCGGATTGATTAGGGGCGATTTCATCAGGTTTCCTTTGCCGACTGCCCGCCATGACACCTTGCATCAGGTCTTAGGGCCGCATCACCTTTTGAATCGTTTCAACAAGCGCTTCAAGTTCAATCGGCTTGGTCAAATAATCCGCAAAGCCAATCCTGAACGCGGCTTCGCGCTGCGTGAAATGCGCATCCGCTGACAGTGCCACGATAGGTGCGACTAGTCCTGAGGCCCGCATATGACCCAAGGTATCGTGTCCTGACAGACCAGGCATATGAATATCAAGCAAAACCAGATCGACCTGCGCCAGATCCTTGTTGTTCAAAACCGCTTCACCACTTGCGGCCTCTGTTACTTTGACGCCCAATGGTTCCAGCAACAACCTGATCACCAGTCGATTGGTCGCAACGTCATCGACGACCAAAACCGACTTACCCAGAAGGCTATTCTTGTCTGCAAGCGCAGGTTTGGGCGGCATCTGTGCAGGCGGGGCCGCAAAACACATCCGAAAACATGCCCCCCGAGTATGGCTGCGATCCAACCGTAAATCGCCCTGCATTGTGCGCGCCAAACCATGCGAAATCGCAAGCCCAAGCCCCGACCCCCCGTGCCGCAGCGCAGAGGATTCGGAAAACTGTTGATAGGGATGAAAGAGCCGCTCTTCGGCACCGATCGGCAATCCCTGCCCGGTATCTAGAACGCTTAACTCTAATCCCGCCAAATGTTGCTCCAGATGCAGTGAAACGGTGCCAAACGACGTAAAACGGATCGCGTTTGACAACAGGTTGTTGATGCACTGACGCAAGCGCGCGATGTCGACCAAGACGATCTGCGGCACGTCGGGTGCGATGCGCAGGACAAACGAAAGCCCCTTTTCAGCAGCCGTTTTTTGCCATTCGCGGTAAATCTCGCCAAAGGCGTGATGAATGTCGCAAGGTGCGGGATCCACCTTCAACACCCCAACCTCAATTGCCGACAGATCAAGCATGTCTTCGACCAAAAGGCTCATGTGGCGCGACTTGGACAAGATCAGCTCTAGCTCTGGCGTCGGGGCGCGTTCGGTCATGGCGCGCGAAAGCCCCAGAATAGCGTTGAGAGGCGTGCGCAACTCGTGGCTCATGTTCGCGACAAAACGCGTCTGCGACTCTGACCTTGCTACAGCCGTGTCGCGCGCAAGATAAAGCTCTTTTTGCAACCGATGGTTCGACAAAAGCGCCGTCAGGAAATAGTTCAGGAACACCGAGGCAAACAAAAAGGCGGCGATCATCTCTGTCCAGCCCAGATGGGCAAAAGTGACAACCTGCACTCCGATCATCGCCACAACCAAGGGCAGGGCATTGGCAAACCCCAGCGGCAAATAGATGGCCCGAACCATGGTCACATTCATCAAACCGCCCACCAGCATCAAGATCGACGCGAATTGCGGAAACGTTTCACCCGTGAACCACATCATCACCGCGGGAATGATAAAAGCCGTATCGCCGACAACGGCAATCAAAATCAAAGCCGGCAAAGTTCTGCGGTTTTGCGGCATCAGTTCCAAGCGCGCAAATTCGTTCGCATGCGCGATTTCGCACAAAATCAGCACAAGGAAGCACACAGCCACAAGCAAGGGCGGCACGAAAAATGCAGAAAGAGTGGCGGCTGCAAGCGACGAGAAAACGCGAACAGTACGCTCGTCGTCAAGCAACTGCCTTTGACGCATAAGCAACCGGTAGCTGCGCGGTGAAACGGGCGGGAACATCTTTGCAACCTAGGCGATATAAACTTTGTGCGCAAGAAATTGCGCGGAGCTGCAAACTATGAGAAAGGATAAGCAAGGGAAAGCTGCAACGCAGGTCAAATCGAGGGATTTTCCGATGAAAAATTGGTGGCAAGGGTCAGTAACGTATCAGGTTTATCCCAGGTCCTTCCAAGACGACACGGGCGACGGAATAGGCGATCTTAAGGGGATTACGCGACGCCTTGATCATATCGCTGCCCTTGGTGTCGACGCGGTTTGGCTGTCGCCAATCTTCACGTCTCCTATGCTCGACATGGGGTATGATGTGTCCGATTACACCAATGTAGACCCGGTTTTTGGAACCTTGGCTGATTTTGACACGCTGGTTGCACGTGCCCATGCGTTAGGGCTGAAAGTCATCATCGATCAGGTTTTGTCGCATTGCTCTGACCAGCACCCCTATTTCAAGGAAAGCCGGTCCAGCCACGACAACCCAAAAGCCGATTGGTTCATCTGGGCTGATCCCAAGGCGGACGGATCCCCGCCAAACAATTGGATATCCGTTTTCGGGGGCTCCACTTGGCAATGGGATGCACGGCGCAAGCAGTATTACCTGCATAATTTCTTGGTACAGCAGCCCGACTTTAACTTTCACAATCCTGATGTTCAGGATTGGATGATCGAAAACATGCGGTTTTGGTTAGACCGTGGTGTGGACGGGTTCCGCTTTGACACGGTGAACTACTTTTTCCACGACCAAAAGCTGCGCGACAATGCCGCCGATTTCCGCGTCAAGACAGAGCGCGACGCGAACCCTTACGCGATGCAGTATCACCTCTTTTCCAAGAACCAGCCCGAAAACCTGATCTGGATGGAGCGTATTCGCACCCTTCTGGACAGCTATGACGACCGCGCTTCGGTGGGCGAAATGGGCGAAATGCACCATGCCATCAAGATGATGGGTGAATACACCGCCCCCGGCCGCTTGCATCAATGCTATTCGTTTGAACTGATGGGCTATGATTACACAGCCGCGTTTTTCCGCGGCAAACTGCAAGAGTTTTACACAGGCGCGCCTGATGGATGGCCGATGTGGGCGTTCTCCAACCATGATGTCGTGCGCCACGTCAGCCGATGGGCAAAGCACGGCATTAGTCAGGACGCCCTGGCCCGCCAAGCTGGCGCATTGTTGCTATCGTTTGAAGGGTCGATCTGCCTGTGGCAGGGCGAAGAGTTGGGTCAAACCGACACACAGCTTGATTTCGAAGAATTGACCGACCCGCAGGGCATCAACTTTTGGCCAGAGCCGATTGGCCGCGACAACACCCGCACTCCGATGGTGTGGGATGCTTCTGCACATGGCGGTTTTAGCACGGTAAAACCGTGGCTTCCGGTCAAGGCACCGCAGTTGGCCCGCAATGTCGCGGCTCAGGTCGGGGTCAAAGGGTCTGTCCTTGAAAGCTACCGTGAGATGCTGGCCTTCCGCCGCGGTCAATCCGCGCTGATCGACGGGCGAACACGGTTCCTTGACTTGCCCGAACCCATTTTGGGCTTTGTGCGCGGCGACGCGGTGCTGTGCCTGTTCAACCTGTCGCCAAACGCGGTCACTGTGCAGCTTTCAGCGGACGCGAGCCTGATCGGGCCACAGCAGGCCGCGCAAAAAACAGGTGCGACGCTGGTCCTTGGGCCCAATGGCTATGCGTTCTTGTCTGCCGAAGGAAACATCACCGCGCGCGTCTAGCGCGCGGTGCCTGCGTTTCTAGTGCTTTGCCCAATAAACCCCAGCGGCAGGGATCGTGGCGTCGCCCCAATCAACAGCCACAGAGTTGTAGTTGAAAAAGAACCGGTGCGTCGGGGTATCTCTACGGCGTAACCCTTCCGGCAGGGTATCGGTGTCGATGCCTTGCGCGTTGCTCAAACCGATCAACAGTTGCGCCCATGCTGCATCGTCCGGCCATCCGGTCAGGTAATGAATTCCGCCCGATTTGATCAGCGCGGGCCAACCATCTTGGGTGGTTTCAAGCACCTCTGCGGTGGTTTCAACCTTTTCACGCCAATGCAGGAAATTGCCCCGCTCGGTCAGCGGAACAGGAACATCTGGCGGCAAGCTTTCCACCCGCGCCACTGTGGCATTCAACCCCGGCAAGTTTGGCGGCAGCGGCACAGGTGTTGCGAATTCCTCTGTCTTGGCATTGGTCCTTGGGCCCAGCAGCGCTGTGCCGGTAAAGCTGCCCAATGCCCCGATAAACGCCGCTGACAGCGTGGCCACTCCGGGTGCCAAGACCAGTTTGTACCCCGACAGGTCCGCTGTATCGGGGGGCAGAATGTCGATGTTCAACCCAAGCCGACGCAACGCCTTGTATGCCTCAAACACCAGTCGGAAATAGCTAAAGTCACGTCCCTGCGGTTGGGTTTCCCATGCCCAAGCGGACGCGTAATCAAACACCAAGGCGACATCTGCCCGTGCAGGCTCTACATTCGGCATATCAGCCAGTTCGCGTGCCACAAGGGCTGCCTCTTCAAACGCGGGGGCGGCAACACTATCGGGGCGCAACAGGCCTGCATGCATTTGCTCTTGCGCAAACGGCGCTTGCCGCCAACGGAAATAACACACGGCCTCTGCGCCATGCGCAAACGCCTCCCAAGCCCAAAGCCGCGCCATACCGGGCAAAGGATCGGGGTTCCACGGCGCCCAATTCACCGGGCCGGGTTGTTGTTCCATGATCCACCAACGACCCCGCCCGACAGCGCGGTAAAGATCGTGGTGGAACGCCTGAAAGTCGGGGTCCCCTTGGCGCACAAAGCGACGCTTATGTTCGGCAGTTGCGGGCAAACGGTCAGATAGGAACCCCAAAGGATAGGCGTCCCATGACGCGATATCCAAATCAGCTCCGACCGCAAAGTGATCGAAATCCGTGATTTGACCCATATAGTTATGCGCAATTGGGGCGTCGGTATGGCGGCGGATGATCTGGGTTTGCAAACGGTTGAACGACGCCACCTCGTCCGAGGCAAAGCGACGATGCGCCATGACATGGGCAGGGTTCGCCTCTGTCACTGTCAGATTTGGCAAGTTGATCTCGTCAAAACTGGCATAGTCCATCGACCAAAACACATTCCCCCACGCGCGGTTAAGCGCCTCAGGTGACTGATAGCGTTGGGCCAGCCAGTCGCGGAATGCCTGTTGGGCCGCAACGGAATAGGACAAAACCGTATCATGGCAGGCGTATTCGTTATCGGTCTGCCACGCGGCCACATGCGGGTTCTTGCCGTAGCGTTCGGCCATCAGACCCACAATGCGCGCGCATTCCTGCCGGTAAGGACGGTGGCTAAAGCAATAATGCCGGCGAGAGCCAAAGCCACGTGGTTTGCCATCGCGGTCAACGGCGATCATATCGGGGTGCTTGGCCAAAATCCAACGCGGGGGTGTCGCCGTAGGGGTGCCCAAAACCACCTTTAGCCCCGCCGCACCCAGCGTTTCTATCGCCCGGTCAAGCCATGCCCAATCCAATGTGCCCGGGGTCGGTTCCATCCGCGCCCAAGCGAATTCGCCGATCCGCACCCATGTCAGACCCAACGCGGCCATGCGCGCCGCATCCTCGGCCCATTGGCTTTCTGGCCAATGCTCTGGATAGTAACAAACCCCCAAAGTCCGTTTCATAGCAAAATCCTGTGTTCTCTCTGGCCCAGACTGACATCCGTCGCGGCAAAGGTCATTCCTGCCAGCGGATAGGCGGTCAGTGCTGCTGCATCCATGTGTTCCAATGCCGTCGTGCAAAACAGTGTGGTCCCGTCTTGACCGCCAAACGACGGGCAAGAGGTATGCGGCGCATCAAACGAAACCGCGCGCAAGAACTGTCCGTCCGGCGCATAGGCGGCAACGCGTGCGGCCCCCCACTGTGCCAACCACATCACGCCTGACGCATCAACGACCGCGCCGTCCGGGTTCAGCCCCTCTGCCTTAAGGTCAAGGTAAACTGACGGTTCACCCACCGGCCAACCGGCCGCATCAAGGCCAACGCGCATTACGCGGCCCGTCACTGTATCGGTGAAATGTGCCGTCTTGCCATCTGGCGCAAAGCAAATGGCGTTTGGAATGGTGATGCCCGCATAAAGCTTGCGCAATTCGCCCCGGTAAAACCGATAGATCGCCCCGGCCCCTGCTTCGGTCTTTTTGCCCATCGTGCCGATCCAGAACCCGCCCTGCGGATCAGCCCTGCCGTCGTTAGAGCGGTTTTGGGAATTGTCTGCTTCTAACTCACACAACGATTCTACTTCTTCGGTGTTCAGATCGAACAAGAACAGGTCACGTTCACCGGCGATCAGCAAAACATCCCGGTCCACCCAGCCAGCCGCAGATACGATTTCGGGAAAGCGCCATTGGTGTTGCCCATCTTTGTCGCGCGACAACAGGCGCTTGCCAAGCACATCGAACCAAAACAATTGAGCACGAACAGGGTGCCACAGCGCACCCTCACCTAGTTCGCAAATACGGTCGTCGTAAATCATGTCGCCGCTCCGACGGCTGCATCAAAGGCCGCCACAATCGCCGCCGCCCGCAGCGCGATATCTGCCGCAGTCAAACCGGGCGTGTAAAGCGCTGTCCCAATGCCAAAACCGTCTGCGCCTGCCGCAATCCACTGACCAAAGTTGTTCGGACCTGCTCCGCCCACCGCATAAACCTGTGTGCCCCTTGGCAAGACCGCCCGAATGGCCTTTAGCCCCTCTGCCCCGATCAACGTACCGGGAAACAGCTTTAGCCCGTCCGCTCCGGCCTTAAGGGCGGCAAAACATTCGGTCGGAGTCATCACACCGGGCCAGGACGCCATTCCCGCCACTTTGCTGGCGATGATGACCTCTGGGTCGCAATTGGGCGAAACGATCAGCGTTCCGCCGACATCAGCCACCCGTTTGACCTGATCGGTCGTCAACACCGTGCCCGCGCCAATCTGCGCAACCTTACCAAAGTCCCGAACCATGGCGGCGATAGAGGCATATGGATCGGGTGAGTTCAGCGGCACTTCAAGCCGGGTGATCCCGGCATCAATCAAGGCCGCAGCAGCGGCAGTTGCCTCTGCCGGGGTCAGGCCACGCAAAATGGCGATCAGGGGCCGGCCCGTTGTGCGGTGTGTGTTCGTCATGACGTGATTTTTCCTAACTGGCCAGCCGCCGCAGAGAGGCCGGCCAAAGTGCAAGCGGTCGCATCCAATTTCTCGGCCACCACCCCCTGCGCGCCGAGCGCGCGCGCGTAGTTTTCCGACAAAGCGTCATTTCCGATCAGCACAACCCGTTGACCAAGCCAATAGGGTTTGGCACCAGCCAGTTCCGCCCCAATCAACAGCCCCGACAGCCGCGCCCGCGCAGCGGC
>JAAFIJ010000103.1 GCA_013298675.1 Rhodobacterales bacterium
AGGGGCAGCAGCCTTTATCGCCGCAGGTATTGATCCGGCACGGTCGATTTTGTTCAACCAAAGCCAAGTGGCGGCGCATGTTGAACTGGGTTGGATCTTCAACTGCATTGCCCGCATGGGTTGGATGAGCAGGATGACCCAGTTCAAAGACAAAGCGGGCAAGAACAGCGAAAATGTGTCGCTGGGCCTGTTTGCCTATCCGTCGCTGATGGCGGCCGACATTCTGGTTTACAAGGCCACGCATGTGCCGGTGGGCGACGACCAAAAGCAACATCTTGAACTGTGCCGCGACATCGCGATCAAATTCAATAACGACTACAAAGTGCCCTTCTTTCCCGTCGTTGAGCCGGTGATCGAAGGGGCTGCAACCCGGGTGATGTCACTGCGTGATGGCACCAAAAAGATGTCGAAATCGGATCCCTCCGATCAATCGCGCATCAATATGACCGACGACGCCGACACCATAGCCAGCAAGATCCGCAAAGCCAAAACCGACAGCGAGCCGCTTCCGTCCGATATTGCGGGGCTTGCCGGGCGTCCTGATGCGATGAACCTTGTGAACATCTACGCAGCCCTTGCCGACATCACGACGGCAGAGGTGATCACCCAATACGCAGGCGCGCAGTTTGGCACGTTCAAGCCGGCACTTGCCGATCTGGCCGTGGCAAAGCTGTCACCGATCAACGGCGAGATGACCCGCCTGATGAAGGACCCTGCCGAGATTGATCGCATTCTTGGCAAAGGGGCTGCGCGCGCCGATGCCATTGCCCGCCCGATCATGGACGAGGTCTATGATATCGTTGGCATGATCCGTTCCCGGCATATCTGATGTGGCGCGGGCTTGCCCGCGTTGGATTGTTAACGGTTCTGGCAGGTTCGCTTGCCGGAACCGGTCTGACAGCGGCGCGTATCGCCGCAAACCCCGGCCTTGCTGCCTTGCGTGAGGCCACAGCTGCCGAGATTGTCGCGGCGACCGATCAATTGCTGCTGACCTATGCCACCCCTCAGGCGATAGAGGCCAAGGTGCTTGAACGCCTTAATGATGCCCCGCGCAATTGGGTGGCGCTGGATGCGCTGGTGGCTCTGTCCGAAGAGTTGTCGCGCCCCTTGGGGACTGCGACCAAACAGTCGCTGGACGACGCGCGTGCGACCGATTTTGGCCTGTTGGCGCAAGTCAGCAGTTGCGCTGCCTGCGCCTATGATGCGGCGCAGTGTTCGATGTCGCAACTGATGATGTGCCAGGCACCAGTCGCCCTGTCCCCGGTTGGTGATCTTGCGGGTGTGGCCCGTGCCGGGGTCGCCTATGCAGGGGGCCATCAAGTCGACACGCTGGACCTTGGCCTGTCGATCGTGGGCCTTGGTGCCACTGTTGCAGTTGTGGTCACGGGCGGCAGTTCGGTGGTGGTCAAGGCGGGCGCGGGGCTTGCAAAGCTTGCACACCGCATGGGCAGACTATCGCCGCAACTTGTCCGGATGGCGTCGGACAGTGTGCGCGCGGGCGTCAATTGGACCGCCCTGCCCGCGGTACGGTCGCTTGACGATCTGACCGCCACTTTGCGAGTCGATGCCTTTGCCCCTCTGACCAATACCCTGGTCGATCTGAACCGGTTTCGCACCGCGACAGATGCCACTGCCGCCTTGCATATTTTGCCATGGATCGATGACGCGGCAGACGCCCGCAAACTGGCCAATGCGGCCGAGGCATTGGGCCCAAGACTGATCGGCCGGGCAGAGGCCCTTGGCAAGACCCGATTCATGCGGGCAACCCTAAGGATCACCAATTTGGCCTATGGCGCAGCAACGTCGCTGATCACGCTGATGACGAGCCTTGCCTTGCTGATCGGGCACAGCATCCAAAACCTGCTGTTGCAGCGGCTAAAATCTGCCGTTCGTCAGACGGGTTAAGGTCCGGCACCCGTCACAAAATCGATTCAGAATCATGCGCAATTACCTTTGAGGTCCCAAAGCCTCATCTGTCCCCGCTGGTCACCAGTTGACCATACCCCCGGATCTTCCCCCGATCCGGGGGCTTTTTTATGCGCAAGTCTTGTGCGTCCATGCAGCTATGCGGATTGCTCAATAGCCCCTATGTTCAATGCATGAATTCTTGGCTCCAAGGAGGGGCACCATGACCGTATTGCATCCTGAAACCCGCGTCGGCCACGTTCACCTGAAAGTGGCCGATCTTGACCGTGCGATTGGCTTTTACTCTGGCATTCTTGGGTTTGACGTGACCCAGCGCTATGGCACCCAAGCCGCTTTTTTGTCGGCAGGTGGCTATCACCACCATATCGGCCTGAACACATGGGAAAGCAAAGGGGGCAAGCCACCGCCACCCGGACACACCGGCCTTTATCACACCGCTTTTTTGTTCCCTGATCGCAAATCACTGGCGCAGGTTCTAAAGCGCATCGTCGAGGCGAACTATCCTCTCGACGGGGCAAGTGATCATGGCGTGTCCGAAGCGATTTACCTTAGCGACCCAGATGGCAATGGCGTCGAACTTTACCGTGACCGACCCGAAGCTGATTGGCCGCGCAACCCCGATGGCACGCTCAGCATGACCACCGGCCAGTTGGACCTGCACAAACTGCTGTCCGAGGCGTAAGCGCGCGCAAGCACTTGTGCTTGCCGTCAAATTAAACTTTTGTGCGGCGGTGGTGACGTGGCTTTGACGCTGTCACTTCCGCTCAAAGGGGTTCTTTATGGCAACCGGAACGAACATCCGCACGTACTTTAACGGGCAATGGCATGATCAGGATTTGCCGATCATGAAGGCCGCTGACCAAGGCACTTGGTTGGGCAGCAGCGTCTTTGATGGGGCGCGGTCGGTTGCGGGTCTGACCCCTGACCTAGACCTGCACTGCGCCCGCGTCAACAAATCAGCCATCGCCATGGCGCTGACCCCCACTTGCAGCCCTGACCTGATGCTAGAGATCATCCGTGACGGATTACGCGCCTATAACCCCGACGCAGCCGTCTATATTCGCCCGATGTATTGGGGCATCGACGTGGACGAGGCAGGCCTTGGCCCCGCTGCCGATAAGACCGGCTTTGCCATCTGCCTTGAAGAAGTCGCGATGCCTGCGGCCGATGCGGCGATCACCCTGACTCGCACCCGGTTTCGCCGCCCCGTTTTGGAAAACGCCGTCTGCAACGCCAAATCAGGCGCGCTATACCCCAACAACGCGCGCATGCTGGCCGAGGCGCGGTCCAAAGGGTTTGCCAATGCCCTTGTGGCAGACGCCGTCGGAAACGTCGCCGAAACTGCCACCGCAAATATCTTTTTCGTCCAGGGCAGCACCGCCGTAACACCGATTCCGAACGGCACGTTTCTGGCGGGCATCACCCGCCAGCGCCACATCGCAAACCTGCGCGCCGACGGTGTTGAAGTCATTGAAAAGATAGTCACATTTGAAGAGGCCGCACTGGCAGATGAGGCATTTTTGACCGGAAACTTTTCCAAGATCATGCCAGTGAAATGTTTCGATGATCGGGTCTATCCTTCGCATAAAATGGCCACGCGGGCGCGTCAATTGTACTGGGATTGGGCGGCAAGTACCCCCTAGTTGCGCAACGACCCTTGCGCTGCCCCCCCCATTTCGGCGATGATCCCTGCGCAAGGGGAGATCATCATGCGTAAGTTTCTCGTCGTTCTCGACGACTCGCGCGAGTGCTTGAACGCAATGCGTTTTGCGGCTTTACGCGCCGCGCATACCGGCGGCGGGGTGCAGATCCTAAGTATTATTCCGGCCGAAGAATTTCAGCACTGGATCGGCGTCGCCGACCTGATGCGTGCCGAGGCACGTGAACGGATCGAGGCCCATTTTGAGGTTTTCGCGAAATGGATGCGCGACAAACAGGGTGTCGACCCTGAATTGGTCATCCGCGAAGGCGATGCGGTGACCGAGATTTTGGCGCAGGTAAAGGCCGACCCGTTGATCGGGGTTCTGGTCCTAGGTGCTGGCACCGACAAATCCGGCCCCGGCCCTTTGGTCACGCAGATGACCAAAAGCTCTGGCAACCTGCCGATTCCGATTACGATCGTTCCCGGAGATATGAGCAAGGAACGCCTTGAGAGCATCACCTAAGGCCACGCAGATTTGGAATGGTTCCAATCTTGACTTTGCACCCTTCAAGGCGCATATCCGACTGGAATAGTCGGAGAAGAAAACTATGTTCATCCAGACCGAATCTACTCCCAATCCAGCGACGCTAAAGTTCCTGCCCGGACAGGCCGTACTGGATATGGGCGCTGCAGATTTCCCCAGCGCGGAAACCGCTGGCAAGTCACCTCTGGCCAAACGCATTTTTACAGTTCAGGGCGTGACTGGCGTGTTCTTTGGCACCGATTTTGTGACCGTCACCAAGGCGGAAGCTGTCGAATGGCAGCATATCAAGCCTGCGATTTTGGGCGCGATCATGGAACACTACCAATCCGGCGCGCCGGTGATGGAAGGCGAAGGCCAAGCCGCCCACGCAGCCCATGACGGCCCGGATGGCGACATCGTCAAGCAGATCAAAGAACTTCTTGACACCCGCGTGCGCCCGGCTGTGGCCCAAGATGGTGGCGATATAACCTTCCACGGTTTTGATCGTGGCGTGGTCTATCTGCACATGAAGGGCGCTTGCGCGGGGTGCCCGTCGTCAACCTTGACGTTGAAAATGGGCATCGAAAACTTGCTGCGCCACTATATTCCAGAGGTGCTAGAGGTGCGTCCGGTTGCGGCCTGATCTAAACAGCCAAGCGCCAATCGTTCTGGCAATTGACACATCGGCGGCGCACTGCGCCGCCGCTTTGCTATGGGGCCACCGCGAACCGGGGCTGTCCGAAACCCGCCGTATCGTGACCCTTAGCGAAGCAATGGGAAAGGGTCAGGCGGAACGGCTTTTGCCAATGGTTGAGGAATTGTTGGCGCGCAACGAACTGGGTTGGGCCGACATCACCCTTTTGGCTGTGGGCATCGGCCCCGGAAATTTCACAGGGATCAGAATTGCGATTTCTTTGGTGCGCGGGCTGGCACTGGGTCTGAAAATCCCCTCGCTTGGCATCAACGGGTTTACAGCGACAGCTTGGGCCGGAAACCTGCCCTTTCCCTATTGGGCAACAATCAACGCCCCGCGCGGCCAGTTCTATGCGCAGCGATTTCCCAACGGTATGCCCCAAGTCTTTGAGGCTGAACGCCTTGCCACTTTGGATGCCCCCGTGCTGCAATGCGCGGACCTAAGCCCAGACATGTTGGTGGCAGCGATTGCCGAGGTTGCCTTTTCCACGCCCACTGAAAACGCCCCCCGCCCGGCACCGCTCTATCTGCGCCCCGCCGATGCCGCCCCGCCCAGCGACCCTCCGCCCACGATTTTGCCATGACTGTTGCCGCAACAACCCCGCTTTTACTTGCGAACCTGCACGCGGAATGTTTCACCTTCCCGCGCCCATGGGGAGCAGGCGAATTCGCAGATCTGCTGCACAGCCAAACCTGTTTCTTGTGCCAAGAAGACTTTGGCCTGCTGTTGGGACGGGTGGTGGCGGGTGAGGCAGAGTTGCTGACGCTTGCCGTATCGCCACAGACGCGCCGTCAAGGAATTGCCCAACGGTTGATGCGCGCATTCTTGCAAGAAGCTGGATCACGCAACGCCGAATCGGCGTTTCTGGAAGTGGCGGAAACCAACGTCGCGGCGATAAGTTTGTACATGAAAAATGGTTTTTTGCAGCAGGGTCGCCGCAAGGGCTACTATCGTCACCCCGATGGTCAGACAGTGGATGCTCTGATCATGGTCCGACATTTTTAATACCAATAAAATACCAATATTTGATTAAATGGTCATAAATTGATCATCAAGTCAGAGCGACGACATTCAACATCAGATTCCTATTGACCGACCGTCACGACTGCGACCTAAATCAGTCACGACCCCCCGACACTCCTGATGATTTGGGATGTGAAAACCAAGGGGGCGAAACCATTTTTAACCGGGAGACGACAATGACCCTGATGAAACACCTGATGGGTGCGGCCGCAACGCTTGCACTTACCGCTGGCGCCGTAATGGCAGAGCCTGCGCTTATTTTTGACCTTGGCGGCAAATTCGACAAATCTTTCAACGAGGCAGCGTTCAACGGCGCGACCAAATGGGCGACCGAAACCGGTGGTACCTTCAAAGACATCGAAATGACGTCAGAGGCCCAGCGAGAGCAGGCACTGCGTCAACTCGCTGGCGCTGGCTTTAACCCGATCGTTATGACCGGTTTTGCTTTTGGCGACGTTTTGGGTCAGGTCGCTCCTGAATTCCCAGACACCAAGTTTGCGATCATCGACATGGTTGTTGATCAGCCAAACGTCAAATCCGTGGTCTTCACCGAGCACGAAGGTTCGTACCTTGTCGGCATGATGGCTGCTTTGGCATCAAAAACCGGCACCGTTGGCTTTATCGGCGGCATGGACATTCCGTTGATCCGTCGTTTCGGCTGCGGCTTTGCCCAAGGCGCTATGGCTGCGAACCCAGCCGTCAAGGTTATCTTGAACATGACCGGCTCTGATCCATCCGCATGGAATGACCCGGTTAAGGGTGGCGAAATCGCCAAGGCACAAAAAGGCCAAGGCGCTGACGTGATTTTCGCGGCAGCAGGCGGCACCGGTGTGGGCGTTCTGCAAGCTGCCAAGGATGAGGGCATCTTGTCGATCGGCGTGGACAGCAACCAAAACTATATGCAGCCAGGTTCGGTTTTGACCTCGATGCTAAAGCGTGTGGACGTCGCTGTTTACAACGCGCTCAAAGAGGGCACCGAAATGACCGGTGGCATGAACGTGCTTGACCTTAAGGCTGGCGGCGTTGGCTATGCGATGGACGAGAACAACGCAGCGTTGGTTTCGGCCGACATGCAAGCAGCGGTTGACGCTGCAAGCGCCAAAATCGTTGCCGGTGAAGTTGTTGTTCATGACTACATGGCCGACAACACCTGCCCCGGCGGCGTAACGTTCTAATGTCCGCAGGACAATCGGGGCAGCAGGAAACTGCTGCCCCAGCCTCGTCCCCCTTTGCCATCGAACTTAAGGGGATTTCCAAGGCTTTCGGGCCAGTGCAGGCAAATAGGGACATTGATATCCAGGTCCGCCGCGGGACCATTCACGGAATTATCGGCGAAAATGGCGCGGGGAAGTCCACGCTGATGTCGATCCTTTATGGGTTTTACAAGGCGGATAAGGGCGAGATCTTTATCAACGGAACCAAAACCACCATCCCCGACAGCCAGAGCGCCATACGTGCCGGCATCGGCATGGTGTTCCAGCATTTCAAGCTGGTGCAGAATTTTACCGTGCTTGAGAACGTCGTTCTTGGCGCCGAAGAAGGTGCAATGCTGAAAACCAGCCTTGCCAAGGCGCGCAAGGTTTTGGCCGATCTTAGCCGCGAATACGAACTTGATGTCGACCCGGACGCCTTGATCGAAGATCTGTCTGTGGGCCATCAACAGCGCGTCGAAATCCTTAAGGCGCTGTTTCGCCAAGCCGAAATATTGATTTTGGATGAGCCTACGGGCGTTCTTACCCCATCAGAGGCCGACCATCTGTTTCGCATCCTGCGCGGGTTGCGCGATCAGGGCAAAACCGTAATCCTGATCACCCATAAACTGCGAGAGATCATGGAGGCGACCGACTCCACCTCTGTCATGCGCCGCGGCACTATGGTGGCCACGGTCAAAACCGCAGAGTCGTCACCCGAAGAGTTGGCAGAACTGATGGTTGGGCGCAAAGTTTTGCTAGAGGTCGACAAGCCGCCGGCCAACCCGGGCAAAGTGGTTCTGAAGGTCGAGAACCTAAGCGTCACCGACCCTCATGGCGTGGTCCGTCTGAAAGGCGTCAGCTTTGAGATTCGCGCAGGCGAAATACTTGGCATCGCAGGTGTGTCGGGCAATGGGCAATCAGAGTTGCTAGAGGCGTTGAGCGGCATCACCAAAGCGACGGGCAAGATCACGTTGAACGGTGTCGAACTGCCGATGTCTGGCAGCCTTGCAAATGGGCAAACTCGGCGCGAAGCGGGTATCGCCCATGTGCCAGAGGATCGCCACGCCCTTGGCATGATCCTTGATTTCACCGCTTGGGAAAACGTGGCCTTTGGTTATCACAACAGCCCGGAATATCAGCGGAGCAGCTTGTTGATGGACAACAGCGCCATCGTGGCCGACACCGAGAAAAAGATGGCGACCTATGATGTGCGTCCGCCCATCCCAACGCTGACCGGAAAATCCTTTTCCGGCGGAAATCAGCAAAAGATCGTCGTCGCCCGCGAGATGGAGCGTAATCCGGATTT
>JAAFIJ010000104.1 GCA_013298675.1 Rhodobacterales bacterium
GGAACAGCAGCGTTAGTATCGGCAGACCAAAGATCGTATGAACCAGAACCACCGCAGGCAGTGTCGAGAAAATGCCCAGCCATTTGGTGATCAGCACCAGTGGGTACAACATCACGATATAGGGGATGAACGACGAGAGCAGCAGGATGGAGAAGAACACCTCAGAATACTTGAACGGCCAGTTGGCCAGTGAATACCCGGTCAGCGACGCCACAACGATCGACACGATGGTCGATGGCACAGTGATCTTGATCGAATTCCAGAAACCGACCTTGATGCCTTCACAGTAAAGCCCGGTGCAGGCAGAATCCCACGCCTTGGCCCAAGCATCAAACGTCGGATGCATCGTTGGGACAAAGATGTTCCCACCACGGATTTCTTCGATATCTTTCAACGAAGTGATGATCATGATGTAAAGCGGGAACAAGAAGAACAGCGCGCACACGATCAGCACGGTGTAGACGACAAAACGCTCCCAGGTGATGAACGGTTTTGGCTTGGCGCCCGACGGGCCGTTTGCAAAAGATGAATTTGCCATTTGATTAATGCCCCTGTTCTTTCTTGCCAAATTCGAGGCGAATCCATGGGATTAGGATAAACGCCATCGTCACCAACATGACAGTCGAGGCCGACAGCGATTGGCCAAGGTTGGCCGAAAAGTTGGTGTAAACATAGCGCGTGGGAACGTCTGACGCGATGCCTGGACCGCCATCGGTCATAGCAACAACAAGATCGTAAACCCGTACTGCGCCAGAGGCCACGATCACAAATGTGGTCACCAGAACTGGCTTCATCATCGGCAAAACGATCTGCAAATAGGTGCGCCACGCCGGGATGCCGTCAACACGGGCGGCTTTCCAGATGTCTTCGTCGATGCCGCGCAAACCCGCCAGCATCAGAGCCATTACAAACCCCGTGCCCTGCCAGATGCCGGCGATCACGATGGCATACATCACCATGTCCCGGTCAGCGATCCAGCCGAAACTGAAACTTTCCCAACCCAGTTTCCGCACCGCTGCTTGCAGGCCGTATTCGGGTGACATGATCCAAGCCCAAACGTGACCGGTCACGATGAAAGACAGTGCAAAGGGGTAAAGGTAAATCGTGCGGAAAACGCCTTCCAGACGGATTTTTTGATCCATCATCACTGCGAGCAAGAACCCTAGGGTCATGGAAATAGTTATGGCCAGAAGAGCAAAGGTCACCATGTTTGGCATGGCGCCAGCACATTTGAATTTCCACGCTTCCGTGCCGATTTTGGTGATTGCCGGGCAATTCATCCAGCGGTCGGTGTTGAACAGCCGCTCGTAATTGGCGAAGCCAACGAACCCATTCACCCATTCACTTGGCGTAAAGATCGGAAGAATTTTGATATTTGTGAACGAAAAGAGGATCGTCCACAACGTTCCGCCGACAAAGACACACAAAACGATCAACACCATCGGGGCCGATGCAAGTTTTGAGGACAAATTACGGAATAAAGGGTTTGGCCGGTCCATGCGTCCTACCTGCTGCCAAAGGGTTCAAAGAACAGGCCCAGCTACCATGGGTAGCCGGACCTGCTTTTAGTCGGTCAGCGACAGCTCACTTAGGAGCGGCTTCGATGATTGCGACAAATTTTGCCTGCGCATCGGCCGCTGTCACGTCTGGGTTCGCCATGAATTCGGTGAACAGGTCGTTGATCTGGTTGATCGAGTCACGATCAATCATCTGAACGTCGTTCGGGAACACAGCGGTCGAACCGTCGAGGATCTCAAGACCTTTTTTCATGCAGTCGTTGGCCGCAGCCAGATCAACGTCAGCACGCATTGGCAGCGAGCCCTTTTTCAGGTTGAACGCAACCTGAACTTCTTTGGTCACCAGCGTCGACGCCATCACCATTTGCGCTTCGGTCACAGCCGGGTCAGCGCTTTTGGGGAAGTAGAACACGTCACCACCGGTGTTCAGAACTGGCGTCACACCCAGACCTGGAAGGCAGTCATAGTCCTTGCCTGCAACCATGTTTGCCACAGCGAATTCGCCGCCAGCCCAGTCACCCATGATGTTGGCAGCAGCTTTGCCTTCGATCACCAGACCCACAGCTTCGTTCCACTGCGGAACCATTTTGTCAGCTGGAGTGTACTGACGGATGTTGGCAAGGGTTTCGAAGATCTTGGTGAATTCAGCGCCACCAGCGATCGACAGGTCACGGTCTTTGTAAACCTTGACGAAGTTATCAACACCAGCCTGGGCCACCAGAACGTCGTTCACCATCAGACCAACTGGCCAGCCTTGCGCCATCGACAGCGGCTGAATGCCAGCTTCTTGCAACTTTGGCGCCAAAGCGATCAGCTCGTTGATGTCTTTTGGTGGTTCCATGCCAAGATCGGTGAACACTTTGCGGTTGGTCCACATCCACTGTGCCGAGTGCAGGTTGACAGGAACGCAATAGACCTTGCCGTCAACGGTGCAGGATTCCAGCTGCGATGCAGGGCGCAGGATCTTTGCCCATTCTTCTTTGGACGCAAGTTCGGTCAGATCCTGCATCAGGCCAGCTGCGATCAACTCGTCAGCGTCTTTGCCGGGGTTCAACTGGGTTGCACCCATCGGGTTACCACCCAAGATACGGCTGATGATGATTGGGCGTGCAGTGTCACCCGAACCAGCGATTGCGCCGTCAACCCACTTGTTGCCAGTCGCGTCAAATGCCTTGGCGAATTCGGCCACGGCAGCAGCTTCGCCGCCAGAGGTCCACCAATGGGTTACTTCAAGGTCTGTCGCCGAAGCAAGTGATGGCAAAGCCACGGTTGCCAATAGAGCAGCCGCCAATTTCCAATTCTTCATGTCGTCCTCCCAAGATTTTTTGCAGTTTCTAAATCGTTATCGGTAAAATCTATATCGTTATAGTTTTTCAGATCAAGCAATCTTTTTGCTTGAGCAAATATATTTTTTGCCCTTTTCTGAACTATGGACCATCGAAAAACCTTCACGACTGACCCGATCAAAATCGATAAAATATCCTTTTATTTCTTATGCTTAAAGATGGCACAAATCGACAGGCGCAACGACTCGAATCGCGAAATGTCTAACGAATCATCCGTTCGTCTGTCTGCAGTCTACGGTGTGGAGCGAGACAAGCGACGCGAAGCGGCTTAGGGGAACGGGAATGGACAGACAGATAGAATCATCCCGCCCCGCAACCATCAGGCCGACACTTAAGACGATCGCACTTGAGACCGGCCTTGCCGTCGCCACGGTCAGCCGTGCATTGAAAAATGCTTCGGATATTGGTGAGGAAACCAAACGCCGCGTCAAAGAGGCGGCCAAACGTTTGGGCTACCGCCCCAACCGCGCCGGAGTGCGCTTGCGCACCGGAAAGACCAACGTCATTGCGCTCGTCTTCTCAACCGAAGCGGATGTGATGAATCACGCCTCGCAACTGATTTATTCGGCAGCAGAGGCTCTGCGCGGGACAGCATATCACATCGTCATCATGCCTTTTTTCGCCGATGAAGATGCGATGGCACCTATCGAATACATCGTCGAAACCGAAAGTGCAGACGGCATGGTCCTGAACCAGACCATGCCAGATGATCCACGCGTCAAGTATCTGGCCGAACGCAATTTTCCCTTTGCAACGCACGGTCGCACGGAACTGGGTCTGGACCATCCATATTTTGATTACGACAATGAGGCATTTGCGGAACTTGCGGTGCAAGAGTTGGTGCGACGTGGCCGCAAAAAACTGATGATCGTGGCCCCTCCGCGCAATCAGACCTATTCCGCCCATATGATTGCTGGCTTTACCAAGGCTTGCGATGCGTTGGGGGTCTCTGCCGAGGTACTTGACACAGTCCATTCCGACTCTGGCGCCAAACGTATTCATGCGGCTATTGCCGAACGGTTTCAACAACCGGGCAGGCCTGACGGAATCCTAGCAGGTTCTACCACCGCCGCTATGGCCGTCGTCACAGGGGCAGAGAGCCTTGGTTTGGCGATTTCCACCGATTTTGATTTGGCCGCGAAAGAAGCCTTAAACTTTCTTGTCCGCTTTCGTCCTGGAATCATTGTGTTGCACGAAGACGTCGGAAAAGCAGGGCATTTTCTTGCCGCGGCCCTGATGTCGGTCATCGAAAACAACGACAACGTGCCCCGCCAACACCTCGACCACCCCACAATCGCAGATCTCGTTACATCCGGAGCATAATATGAAGACCATCAAGGGTCCTGCCCTGTTTCTCGCGCAGTTCGCAGGCGACGTTGCCCCGTTTAACTCTTTTGCCAATATCACCAAATGGGCGGCGGAATGCGGCTATCTCGGTGTGCAAATCCCGTCTTGGGATGGCCGTTTGATTGACCTGAAAAAGGCAGCAACCTCTAAGACCTATTGTGATGATCTGCGCGGAGTCGCAGCAGATGCTGGGATTGAGATCACTGAGCTTTCGACCCACCTTCAAGGGCAACTGGTCGCGGTACACCCCGCCTATGACACCGCCTTTGATGGATTTGCGGCCCCCGAAGTGCGTGGAAATCCAAAGGCGCGTGCAGAATGGGCTGCTGATCAGGTCAAGTTGGCCCTGTCAGCATCCCAAAACCTTGGCTTGACCGCGCAGGCGACCTTTTCGGGCGCTTTGGCTTGGCCCTACCTCTATCCTTGGCCGCAACGCCCAGCCGGTCTGGTCGAAGAAGCCTTCGACGAATTGGCGCGACGTTGGACACCACTGCTTGATCATGCCGATTCCTGCGGCGTGGACCTTGCCTATGAAATCCACCCCGGCGAAGACCTGCATGACGGGATTTCGTTTGAGATGTTTTTAGAGCGCGTCAACAACCATCCGCGCGCAAACATGTTGTACGATCCCAGCCATTATGTACTGCAACACCTTGATTATCTGGAACATATCGACATTTACCATGAGCGCATCAAGATGTTCCACGTCAAGGACGCAGAGTTGAACCCAACTGGCCGCCAAGGGGTTTACGGCGGGTTCCAGTCGTGGGTCAACCGCGCGGGCCGCTTCCGCAGCCTTGGCGATGGTCAAGTGGATTTTGCCGGTATCTTTTCTAAACTGACACAGTACGACTTTTCGGGTTGGGCTGTGGTCGAATGGGAATGCTGCCTGAAACACCCCGAAGACGGCGCACGCGAAGGTGCGGAATTTGTCAAATCGCACATCATTCGCGTGACAGAGCGGGCTTTTGACGACTTTGCCGATGCGGGCACTGACCGCGCCGCAAACCGCAAAATGCTTGGCCTTGATTAAAAACGGTTGGCCGTTGAGCTTAGCCCAGCGATTTCAGCAACGGCAACATCAACGCAAACAACTCGGCTTGTGATGAAATATCGCAGCGTGCGTAAAGTTGTTTGCGAAACACTTTGACCGTTTGCTGGGCGACGCCAAGCCGCAACCCGATAGAAACAGAAGAGTGTCCACGCAAAATCAGCAAAGCGACCTCGGCCTGTCGCGGCGAAAGGCGGATTCCATGCGCTGCCTCGGCCGCCAAAGCCAGAACTTGCCCGACATCTTCGGACGGACCGATCTGACCTGCGAGCGTTGACCAATGGGCCTCTGCCAGCGCGCAGACGATGGGCGCAATACGGTGGCAGGCCTCGACCACTTGCGGTGAAAATGTGCGCGCCGTGGACCCATCGCGACCAATGCATAAACTAAGTGACACACCTGTTTGGGGGTAAGCGACAAAGCCAATTTCGTCGATTAGCGTCGTCTGGTCGTAGTATTCGACAAAGTACCGACTGCGCAGAAACGCATCCGGGGCAACATCTCGCATGCGGTAACAACCGCACGGCACCTTCCGCAAATGAAGGTCAAAGAACGGATCCAAGAGGTAGGCACCCGAAAGATATGTCGCCTCGATCTTTGCGAAAACATACGGCGTCACAGATTGCCGGAACAAGACTGTTGGCGGTGCCACATTGCGGTAAGCCAAAACAATCACGTTGTCTGGTGCCGCGATTCGGTGGAACACTTGGGCCAGCGCGGCCGCAAAACCCGGCTTGCCAAGATTCTTGATCGCATCCCCAATCGAAAATTCGACAGGACCCGGAATGGCTTCCATCATTTCCCCAATTACAATCGGACCGCGGCACGCATACCACCATGGGGGTATATACCCCCATTTTCTAATGTAATTTACTTAATGGCATGTAAGTGGGGGTATAAATCAACCAATGACTATCGCAATCGATATTCGAGCCGTCAAAATGGACTATGGCACCGTCACCGCCCTTCATGACGTGTCATTTGAGATTAAGGACAATGAGTTCTTTACTCTGCTCGGCCCTTCTGGCTGCGGGAAGACAACGCTGCTGCGGTTGATCGCTGGGTTTGAAGAGGCAACTGCGGGCGAAATTCGCCTGTTTGGAGAGGACATCGCGCGCCTTGATCCCAATCACCGCCCGGTGAATACCGTGTTTCAGCACTATGCACTGTTTCCGCATATGTCGGTGATCGACAATGTCGCCTTTGGACTAAAGATGAAGGGTGTTGATCTTGCGACGCGCCGTGCCCGCGCGGGGCAAATGCTCGAAATGGTGCATTTGTCCAGTTTTTCCGACCGCATGCACACACAACTTTCAGGTGGGCAGCAGCAACGCGTGGCGCTTGCGCGCGCTTTGGCCCCGCAACCCAAAGTGCTGTTGCTGGACGAACCCTTGTCAGCGCTGGATCTAAAGCTGCGCCAAGCCATGCGGGTAGAGTTGAAATCCTTGCAAGAGCAGACCGGCATCACCTTTATTTTTGTGACCCACGACCAAGAAGAAGCCCTGACCATGTCCGACCGCATCGCGGTTATGAGTGCAGGTCGCGTGCAACAAATCGGTACCGCAAAAGAGATTTACGAAGCGCCAATCAATCACTTTGTTGCTGATTTCATTGGCGAAACCAATATTATCCAAGTGAACGTTCTGTCGATTATGGGTGATCAAGCCTTGGTTCAACTGCCGGGCGGACAGCAGATCAGTTGCCCTGCTGCGGCCGCAAAAATTGGACCGCAACACCTGTCGATCCGCCCCGAAAGGGTTAGTCTTGGTGGAATTGGTCACCTGTCCGGCACGGTTGAACGCCTTGTTTACCTCGGGACCGATCTTCTGGTTCTGACCCAGCTAGAGGGCGGCGCGGCGCTTCAGGTGCGCGTGCAAAACGCCCGCCTTACCGGATTGCCAAAACCCGGCGACAGCGTAACCCTGACGCTAGAGGAAGGCGCCTCGCGCCTTTTGGTGGACTGATGGCCCTGTTGATCAAATCGACGGGCGCGCAGAGCAATGGCTACCGCGGCATTATTGGCCGGTTGCTTGCCCCCACATGGCTGGTGATCGGGATATTTCTGCTATTCCCAGTGCTGCTGATGGCCGTCTATTCGTTTTTGACAAAAGAGTTTCGCGGCGGCGTCGAATGGGATTTTACCCTTGCGGCCTATGACCAGTTCTTTGTCACACGCGGGCTGTTCGGCGACGAACCGGCCCAGATCGAATGGACCTATATAGGGATCTTCTGGCGGTCTATCTGGCAAGCAGCGTTGGCCACCATAACCTGCCTTGTGATAGGCTTTCCAACGGCTTGGTTCATCGCGACCCAGGCGCCACGGTCGCGCGGAGTTTGGTTGTTTTTGATCACCATTCCCTATTGGGTCAACCTTTTGATCCGCACGGTCAGCCTGAAATTCCTGATCCGCGACAACGGGCCTTTGAATGAATTTCTGTTAGGGATCGGGTTGATCGATAGCCCGCTTCCCTTGATTAACACCAACCTTGCGGTGCAGTTGGGGCTGTTTTACAGCTATTTGCCCTTTATGGTCCTGCCGATTTACGCCTCGGTAGAGCGGTATAACTTCGCCTACTCCGAAGCCGCCGCCGACCTTTATGCCAACCGTTGGACCACCCTGCGCGAGATTGTTCTGCCCATCGTCAAACCCGGCATCATCGCGGGTTGCATTTTGGTCTTTGTCCCGTCGCTCGGTGCGTTTTTGTCGCCCGATCTGTTGGGCGGGGCCAAAACATTTATGATCGGCAGCCTGATTGATGAGCAGTTCAAAGGCAGCCAAGGCAATTGGCCCTTTGGTGCGGCAAGTGCGATGATCTTGATGAGCTTGGTCCTTATCGTGCTGATGTTTTATGCGCGCGCTGCCGCCCGAGAGGATCAGCCATGAAAAATGTCCGCATCTACCCCGGATTTTTCGCCCTGACCATTGGCTGCTTGTGCGTTCTTTACGCGCCCTTGATCGTAGTCACGGTCTATAGCTTCAACGGCTCCACCTCTATCACCACTTGGGGTGGGTTG
>JAAFIJ010000105.1 GCA_013298675.1 Rhodobacterales bacterium
CCCTCATCGTGCTTGTCCATCAGTGGGATCATGATCGGACAGTTGGCCGTGCCGCGCACGCTGGTGAAGGCAAGATAGGTCTTAGCCGACAGCGCGTTGCGGTAATGGTTGCCAAAGCGCAGCGTGTGGATCAGCGCGTTTCCATGCTCCAACTCGCCGTCCAAGCCCACAACCGCCGCCTTGCCATAACCTTCGACCCCCTCAACACCACCTGCGGCGTCAAGGATCATACCTGTAAGCAATGCGCCCAATTCTGGGGCGATGGCGTGGATGGCAGGCTTTAGGTCCTCTACAAAACCCATACCCGCCCATGGGTTTTTCAGCACCGCGACGGCAGCGATCAGCCTTAAGGGCTTGGGTGCGGCACGCCCACCTTCGATCAAAGTTGTCTCGATGAAGGTCAAGGTTTTCCGAATCTGCGCGGCCATAAAAGGCACCTCCATCTGTTATCAATATTTAGGTATACCATAAGATCGTATGTCAAGAAATTCTTGCATTGATGACACGCCCCCCTTAACTTGCAGACCATGGATCAAACCCCAGATGATGACCTGCGTATCGCGCATTCGCCCACCACCCTGCGGGAACTGGTGACCGAAAAGATGCGCCAAGCGATCATTTCCGGCCGATTTAACGGCGGTGATCGGTTGATAGAGCGTACTTTGTGCGATCAGCTTGGTGTCTCTCGGTCGGTCGTGCGCGAGGCGATCCGGTATCTTGAGGCAGAGGGGTTGGTGGAAAGCGTGTCACGCGCAGGCCCCGTTGTGGCCACGCTCGACTGGAACGGCGCACGTCAAATCTATGACATCCGACGGTTGCTAGAGGCCGAGGCCGCTGCGGCCTGTGCGCGCGTGGCCGATGCGTCAATAAAGGCGCAGTTGCGTCAGGCTTTGGGCGAACTGGACAAGGCGTTCCATCAAGAGGCGTCGTTGCACCTCTATGCCGCGACGACCGATTTCTACCGGGTCATTTTCACCGCAGCGGGCCATTTGATTGCATGGGAGGTGGTCAGTCGGCTGAACGGCCGAATATCGCGGCTGCGCGCCCTGACGCTTTCGTCCAGCAATCGGCGTATCTCGGGCCCTGCGCATATGGCACGCATTTGCCAAGCGATTTGTGACAATGATCCTGAGGCGGCCGCTCAAGCCGTGAGAAGCCACCTCGGCGACGCCGCCGAGATTGCCCAAACCTTGCTAAAGGATGCTCGATGACCGCCTATTGGATTGCCCATGTCACCGTAACGGACCCCGCTCGCTATGGCGATTATCAAGCCCTTGCCCCGGCGGCTTTTGCTGCGCACGGCGCACGGTTCTTGGCCCGAGGTGGACCGTCACAGGTCCTAGAGGGCCCATCTTTGACCCGCCATGTGGTCATCGAATTCCCGTCGCTCGCTGCGGCAAAGGCCTGCTATGACAGCGCGGAATACTCTTTGGCCCGCGCCAAACGGGCAGGCGCCGCCGAAGCCCAGATTGTGATCGTTGAAGGCATCCTGCCATAACCAAACCTTCGTGGCGGTAGATGCCGCTCAAAGGGCGTGGTGCGTCGGCGCAGACGAAATCCTTGTTCGCCGCCAGAACGCGGTCCAGCCAAACCGGAAAATGTGAGACACCAAAATGCCCGTCGATCCGCCAACCACGCCCGCAACTGTCTTGACCGTCGGAAGTCTACACTATGACATCATGGTCGAAGCTGAACATTTGCCGCGCCGCGACGAAACGGCCATCGGGTCACGTTGGTATCCAAAATTTGGCGGAAAGGGCGGTAATCAGGCCGTTTCGGCGGCAAAATCTGGTGTCGCCAGCCATATGGTCGGGGCCGTCGGTGATGATGAATTCGGCCGTTTTCTGCGCGGCAATCTGATCAAGGACGGCGTAGGCGATCATTGGATTGCAACAATTCCCGGCGTAGGGTCGGGGATGAGTGTCGCCGTCCAAGACAAGAACGGGGATTATGCCGCGACCATTGTGTCGGGTGCCAACCTGCACATCGACGTTGCCAGTTTGGAAAATGATCAGGTCTGGAACGGCGTCAGCGTGCTCGTCTTGCAAAATGAGGTTCCAGTGGCGGTCAATATTGCCGCCGCGACCCAAGCCCGCAATCGCGGCGTGTGCACCGTTTTGAACGCAGCACCTTACCGTGCCTTGCCGTCCGATCTGTCGACACTGATCGACATTCTGGTGGTCAACGCGGTTGAGGCTGAAATGATGGGGGCAGGGCATGTCAGTTGTCTGGACAGCGCCTCTGACGCCGCGAAAAAGCTGGGCGCGCAGTTTGATTGCGTGGTCGTGACCGCAGGGGCCGAAGGGCTCGCCGCTTGGGGCGGCGGTAACGGGGGTCTAAAGTTGCCGGCCAAAAAGGTTAGTGTCGTTTCCAGCCACGGTGCTGGCGACGCTTTTGTCGGTGCACTGGCCGCAGAACTTGCGCGCGGAGGTGATCTGGAACAGGCATGTAAGGCGGCATCCGACGCAGCGGCGATGCATGTCGCGGGCAGTCGTTGATCCACGCAAGCCTGATTTGCTGGTGCGTTTGACGGCGATGTCCATTGACTTGACGCCAACATGAAACATCTTGCCGCAAAGGGGCTGTCAAATCTGGCGCATGTTTCGCAACGCGGCAAAACATCAAAGACATCGCATCCAGCGCGGTGCAAGACCTTTCCTTTCTGATCTTCACGCTGTAGGAATAACCCCACTTGGCGTCTATTTTTGCCGCCATTTGCCCTGTGCCATCAACTTGGGAGCATATCTTGTCCGACGGAAGTCAATTCAACGATTCCCTGACTGGTGAACAGCAGATCCGCAATTTCAACATTAACTTCGGCCCTCAGCACCCTGCGGCCCATGGTGTGTTGCGTCTGGTGCTCGAATTGGATGGTGAAATCGTGACCCGCGCCGATCCACACATTGGATTGCTGCATCGTGGTACCGAAAAGTTGATGGAAAGCCGGACCTACCTGCAAAACTTGCCCTATTTTGACAGGTTAGACTATGTCAGCCCGATGAACCAAGAGCATGCCTGGTGCCTTGCGATCGAGAAGCTGATGGGGATCGTGGTGCCGCGCCGCGCCTCATTGATTCGCGTTCTCTACAGCGAAATTGGCCGCATTTTGAACCACCTCTTGAACGTGACCACCCAAGCGATGGACGTGGGCGCGATGACCCCATTGACTTGGGGCTTTGAAGAACGTGAAAAGCTGATGGTCTTTTACGAACGCGCCAGCGGGGCACGTCTGCATGCGGCCTATTTCCGTCCGGGCGGCGTGCATCAAGACCTGCCACCGAAATTGATCGAAGATATTGATGCCTGGGCCGTCACTTTCCCGCAAATCGTTGACGACATTGATGGGTTGTTGACGGAGAACCGGATTTTCAAGCAGCGCAATTGCGATATTGGCGTGGTCAATGAGCAAGAAATCAATGACTGGGCGTTTTCGGGGGTGATGGTGCGTGGTTCTGGTCTTGCATGGGACCTGCGGCGGGCACAACCCTATGAATGCTATAACGAATTCGAATTTGACATTCCTATTGGCAAGAACGGCGATTGCTACGACCGTTATCTATGCCGGATGCAGGAAATGCGCGAAAGCGTGAAAATTATCCGCCAAGCTTGCGAAAAGCTGCGGCGTGAACCGGGGCCAGTCTTGGCGCGTGGCAAGATTTCGCCCCCGTCGCGCGGCGATATGAAAACATCGATGGAATCGCTGATCCACCACTTTAAGCTTTATACCGAAGGCTTCAGCGTCCCTGAGGGCGAAGTTTATTGCTGTGTAGAGGCGCCAAAGGGTGAGTTTGGCGTGTATCTGGTGTCGGACGGGTCCAACAAACCCTACCGGGCCAAAATCCGTGCGCCGGGTCTGGCGCATCTTCAGGCGTTTGAGCATGTTGCCGTCGGCCACCAGTTGGCAGATGTCGCGGCAATCATCGGTACCATGGATGTGGTTTTCGGAGAAATTGATCGTTAAGGTCTGATCCCAATCTGTATCAACAGTCAGGCCCTGCAAGTGAACCTTGCGGGGCTTTTTGTTGGTCCATCGGCGTTAAGGTGGCATTAACCAAGCACTGTCAGATTGTTGGCATGAAGCTTTATCTGACCTTGATGTTGACCTTGGTTCTGGCGGGATGCGGCGCGCAACCTGCGCCAGAGTTCATCCGTGCCACCCGCCAAGACGTCAGTCGGGACGGGCGCAGCTACACCGTGTTTTACACGGACAAACGCGTGGAAGTGATCCGTTTGGGCTATGCCTCTCGCGGTGAACATCAAGCCATTCGTGCCCAGATGATAACCTTGGTCAACGATTTGACGGGCTGCCGACTGGTCGAAAGCACGCTTCAGGGGGATTCGGGGGAAATGCGCGGCTCAATCTCTTGCCCGAAGAAATAGCTCCCAAAAAGCGTAAACTCCGGCCGCCAGGAACAAGACCCCCCAGCCGGGACTGGCGTATACAAATTCGACTACGCCCCAAATCATAGGGCCAAACGCAGTCGCATAGCGCACCCAGGCATGGCGGAAAACGGGGTCGTTGCGGTCAAGTATCTTCATCTGCTGCTTTCGATGTCTATTTGCGTTTTTGCGGGCGGCTTTTGCCACCCCGCATTCCTGCCCGGCCCCCGGTAGACCTGCCGCCAACTTTTGCTGCGTTTTCAACAGCCTCTTCGATTACCGATTGCCGTGCTAATGGATCATCGGCAATCGCCAGCTCCACTGCTTCCAGCCGTTTCACCTCATCACGCAGGCGCGCGGCCTCTTCAAATTCCAAATTCTCGGCGGCTTTGCGCATCGCCAAACGCATCGCATCCAGATGACTGGCCAAGTTGTTGCCGAACATTGGCTTGTCAATCTTGGCAGTGACACGCGCCTGATCGGTGTCGCCTTTCCACAGGCCTGCCAGAACGTCCTCGACGTTCTTTTTGACCGTGGTCGGGGTAATGCCATGCAGGGTGTTATAGGCAATTTGTTTGTCGCGCCGCCGCGTCGTCTCGCCAATTGCGCGCTCCATGCTGCCGGTGATGCGGTCGGCATACATGATCACTCGCCCGTCCGAGTTGCGCGCAGCACGTCCGATTGTCTGGATGAGAGAGGTTTCAGAGCGCAAGAACCCTTCTTTATCTGCATCCAAAATCGCCACCAACCCGCATTCGGGAATGTCCAATCCCTCACGCAAAAGGTTGATACCCACCAGCACATCGAAGGTCCCAAGCCGCAAATCGCGCAAGATTTCAATGCGTTCGATGGTGTCGATATCGCTGTGCATATAACGAATGCGGATGCCCTGTTCGTGGAAATACTCGGTCAAATCTTCGGCCATGCGCTTGGTAAGCGTCGTTACCAGCACCCGCAACCCAAGTGCAGCAACGCGGCGGATCTCGTCCAACAGGTCATCAACCTGCATGTCGACGGGGCGAATTTCGATCAAAGGATCCACCAGACCGGTTGGGCGAATGACCTGCTCTGTGAACACGCCGCCTGTCTGCTCCATTTCCCAACTTGCAGGAGTGGCCGACACAAAGATGGTTTGCGGGCGCATCGCGTCCCACTCTTCAAACTTTAGCGGCCGGTTGTCCATGCAAGATGGCAAGCGAAAGCCGTGTTCTGCCAAAGTCATTTTGCGACGGAAGTCGCCCTTATACATGCCACCGATCTGGGGTACCGACACATGGGATTCGTCTGCAAAAACAATGGCATTGTCGGGAATGAATTCAAATAGCGTTGGCGGCGGCTCACCCGGTGCGCGGCCGGTCAGATAGCGCGAATAGTTCTCAATCCCACTGCACACACCCGTTGCTTCCAGCATTTCAAGGTCAAACTGACAACGTTGCTCCAACCGCTGCGCCTCTAGCAGTTTTCCCTCGTTGATCAACTGATCCAAGCGCTGCCGCAGCTCATGTTTGATGCCTTGAATGGCCTGATTCATCGTCGGGCGCGGGGTCACGTAATGCGAATTTGCATAGATGCGGATTTGCTTGAAGTTATCGGTTTTTGCGCCGGTCAGCGGGTCAAATTCGATGATCGCCTCCAACTCTTCGCCAAAGAACGAAAACCGCCACGCGCGGTCATCAAGGTGGGCGGGCCACACCTCTAGGCTATCGCCGCGCACCCGAAAACATCCGCGTTGAAAGCCAGTGTCGTTGCGGCGGTATTGCTGCGAGACCAATTCAGCAATGACTTTGCGCTGGTCATAGCTTTCGCCAGTGATCAGATCCTGGGTCATCGCAGAATAGGTTTCAACAGAACCGATGCCATAGATGCACGACACAGACGCCACGATGATCACGTCGTCGCGTTCCAACAACGCCCGCGTGGCAGAGTGGCGCATGCGGTCGATCTGTTCGTTGATCTGCGACTCTTTCTCAATATACGTATCAGACCGCGCAACATAGGCTTCGGGTTGGTAATAGTCGTAGTACGACACAAAGTATTCGACCGCGTTGTCGGGAAAAAACCCTTTGAATTCGCCGTAAAGCTGCGCCGCCAAGGTTTTATTCGGGGCAAGAATAATGGCTGGGCGCTGGGTTTCTTCGATAATCTTGGCCATCGTAAAAGTTTTGCCGGTACCGGTGGCCCCCAACAAAACCTGATCATGCTCTCCGTTCAAAACACCCGCGGTTAGCTCTGCAATCGCTTTGGGCTGATCACCAGCCGGCTCGAACGGGGTATTCAGGACAAAACGCCGCCCACCCTCAAGCTTGGGACGGGTCAAGACCTCTGGTCTGGGGGCGACGGCATTGGCGTTGTTATGGGGCATGGATGATTCCCTTCGCGCCTAATGTATTCTGTTTTTGTTCCCATGAAAGGGGGCGACCCGAAACTGAATGAATTGCGGACAGAAATTGGACAAATACAATTTTAACGTAATTTCCGAAGAGTTACACAATTATAGATTGCAGCCTGCATTTTTGCGGACCATGATGATCAGGCAAGCAGCAAACTCGCTGTCGGCTGGTCGCACCACACCCCACCCACACTCCCAGTGATCAGCCGACAGCACATTCGCCCGCCCCCCCTAAAATTGCGCCAAAGCAAAGCAAGCTGGACTTGCACTTTCTTACGGATTTCGGAATAACCCCAGTAACACTCATGGGAGTCTTCGATGCGCGCACGCATTTACCAACCCGCCAAAACGGCCATGCAATCAGGGACCGGCAAATCCAAGGGCTGGGTGTTGGAATTTGCTCCGGATACCGAACGCGAAGTCGATCCGCTGATGGGATGGACCTCTAGTGGCGATACGCAATCGCAAGTGAAACTGCGTTTTGACAGCCGCGATGCTGCCGTCGCATATGCGCAGGCACATGGCATCGAGGCGGACCTGTCGGAACCGCAAACACGCAAGTATAATTTGCGCGCAAATGGATATGGCGAGAATTTTGCCACCAATCGCCGTGGTGCGTGGACCCACTAGGCCCAAGCCGGAGGTGCTTTGCCCGGCAGCTTTGATCCGGTCGGCACAAAGGAGCAGTGACATGACCTTGACCATCACACAGGAAAGCCCGGTCACGCCGGACCTTCACTTACTGATGTCACGCCATACCGCTGATATGCATGCCGACACACCGCCGGAAAGCATCCATATGATGGATGCGGGCCAACTGGCGATCCCCGAGGTGAACTTTTACGTTCTTCGCGATGCGGGCGTTCCAGTGGCGATGGGGGCGTTCAAGCGGTTGAATAGCGCCCATGCAGAGATCAAATCGATGCATGTGTTGGCCGAAATGCGCGGGCGAGGCCTCTCTCGCAAAATGCTCGACCATCTTGTGGCCGAGGCACGTCAGGCAGGGATCACACAGCTTAGCCTTGAGACGGGCGCGCAACCGGCCTTTGTCGCCGCACGCAAGTTGTACGAAAAAGCGGGATTTCAAGTTTGCGATCCCTTTGAAGGCTATTGGGACGACCCCAACAGTGTGTTCATGACAGCCAATCTGGCCTAACCAGCGTTGGGTTGTGAACGGTCCCAATGACCAATGATGAGGTGCAAGCGGCCAGCACGCCTTTGACCCTCATGCAACGAAAGTATTGCGGGTTCGTCTGATTTCCTAGGTGCCAAAAAGACGCGAAGGCCATGTCTCATGACGCTCTCTGCTGGTTGCGGTCGGTTTTCCGAACCGCTATCACAGGAATCATGGTCCCGTAGCTCAACTGGATAGAGCACCTGACTTCTAATCAGGATGTTGGGCGTTCGAGTCGTCCCGGGATCACCAAATCGTCAACGCACCACAC
>JAAFIJ010000106.1 GCA_013298675.1 Rhodobacterales bacterium
TTCTGACCTTGGGCGGAAATCTTGTGTATTGCACCATAATCCATTTCACCTTGGCCGCGGGCCCATCCCCGGGATCAGACGAACCATCGTCAAACCCTCAAAAGGCGTCATTCTAAAATCCGCGCAAAAGCGCCACTGTCCAGCCCAAGTACCACTTTATACTTGCAGGGCCGCTTACAAACACCAAAAGCTGCCGGTTCAGGACTTATGAGCAGGTCCCCCCTTCATGCAAGACTGTATTCCGTAATGACCCTTTTAAACCGCCAAAACCTTGCACTGCTGATCCCCCTGATCTTTGGTCTTGTCGCCGCCCCTCTAGCGCGGGCTGATGTCTATTTTGTGGCCCCTCCCCAGCAGAAGGGCGACAGTTTGAGGGGCAGCACAGACCCTTTGGGCAGTGAAACCAACCCTTTTACCTCGTTGGATGAGGCCCTCAGCGCCGCCTCAACACGTGCCTCAAACGCAGCAGGGGGCAGTGACATCCGGCTTTTGGCAGGGGACTACGGCGATCTGCGAATCAAGGACGCGCAATTCGACGAGCCTGTTACGATCGCGGCCGCCCCAGATAAGACCTCTACGACTGGAGTTGCAGCGGTTCATCTAACTTTGCTGACGGTAATCAAAAGCCACAACCTAGTCCTTGCAGACCTGCAAGTCTGGCCCGATACCCCTAGCGGTGACATTTCTCGTCATCTGGTATCTACCGATGCAAAGTCTACCAACATCACCTTTTTGCGGCTGGATGTGCGTAGCCGTCCGGATGCGGCGACTTACCCTAACTGGACGAAGTCTGATTGGGAGACTTGGCACCGCGCCGGTTTAATCTTGAATGGGGCCGACAGTGTGGTGGCCGACAGCCGATTTACCGGTCTTTCTTTTGGCATCATCACCAGCGGCGCGCGCGCGCGGGTCGAGGGCAATATCGTGCAGGGCTTTAGTGGCGACGCTCTGCGCGGCTTGGGTGATGGCTCGGTGTTTCGTGCCAACCGGGTTGAAGACTGCGTCCAGATCAATAAGAATCACGCGGATGGATTTCAATCCTGGTCACGGAGCCCTGATCGACGGGCTGGAACCGGAACCGTGCGCGGCTTGACCATAGAAGGCAACGTCTTTCGTGAATGGACGCAGGCACAAGATAACCCCCTGCGGTGTTCTTTGCAGGGGATCGGGATGTTTGATGGTATGTATGAAGATATCCTGATCCAAAACAACGCCATCTCCGTCTCGGCCTATCATGGCATTTCTGTTGCCGGCGGCATCAACGTCCGAATTGTGCACAACACCTTGGTCAATGCCCGGGGTTTGGGCAAGGAACAGCCGTGGATTTCTGTCTCGCCGCATAAAAAGGGCGCGCTGTCAGAGCATGTGATCATCGCCAACAACATCGCGCCACGGATTCGTCTTGGCACCAAAGTGCCCGGCCCCACAATCACCCAATCGCAAAACCTGATAGTCCTTAATCCGGTAGCGGTATTGATGTCACCTCTTGACGGCGACCTTCGCCCCAAACCGGGCAGTGCGGCGATTGACGCGGCAGATCCCGCCTATGCGACAGCGACCGACATCGCAGGCCAGCCGCGCGGTGAGAGACCCGATATTGGCGCTTGGGAGAGCCCTTAAGGAAAATAGCCCCGCCCCAACAGCTTTGACAAGGCGCTGAAGTATCACAAAGGCTGCTTTAACACCAAACCCGCAGTACACCGCGTCTCTGCTAAGGGGCTATCACCCCGAACAGAGGGGCGGCATAAGTATGCAAAGAGACTAAAATGACGATCATGTACCACAGATTACTGTTCCTGCCACCGTCCACCCCACTTCCCAGTAGCGGGTGGACGGTCGGTAAAAAGTGGCCTTGGGGTTTTGCTGGCTAATCAGTGCAGCACGGCCGAGCGACAATACAACGGTCGCGACAACGGTCGCGGCAAAAACTCTGGCCCAGGATATGAGGTGGCTCTTTTACATTCACAGATCGCCCTTTCTGGGGATGTAGAAGACCGAAAAATACGGCGTAAATAGAAGGACAACACGGGGACTGAACATAACGGGTCTTGCCTTTGGTACCTGCATTGCAGAACAAAGGCTCTATGTTCAAAGGTTTTTTTCTTGAAACGATCTTGCTATCGTTCACCCCGCCCAAGGCCGGGCGCTGGGTGCTGATTGCGCTGATTGCCGCCCCGGTTTTGGGGGAACTGCTGCTGCAAGGGGCGGATTTCGGGCTGTGGGGCAGCCCGCGCTGGCGCAATCTGGCCTATCAGTTTGGCGGGTTCTGGGCCGGGCTGTTGCACAACTGGACCCCGAATTTTGCCGCCCAACCGGTCGCGATGTTTTTCAGCTATGCGTTTTTGCACGCAGGCTGGAACCATCTGGCGGGCAATATGCTGGGGGTTGTGGTGCTGGGCGGGCAGATCACCGCGCATTACGCCGCGCGCGCCGCAAGGTTGGACGCACCGCGGCGGCCCCCAAGCCCCGGACGCGGGCTATTGACCCTTTACACCCTGTCGGCCTTGGGCGGGGCTATGATGTTTGGCGCGGTCACCCACAGCCCGTCACCGATGGTCGGGGCGTCGGGAGCGGTGTTCGGGCTGGCCGGGGCCTGGTCGGTCTGGGACTGGCAACGCGCCCGGGCAGAACATGCACCGCGTTTGCGCCGATGGCGCGCGCCCATGATTGCGCTGGGTCTGGTGGCGTTGAATGCGGCCACTTGGGCGCTCAACGGCGGCGCATTGGCCTGGGAGGCGCATCTGGGCGGCTATCTGACAGGCGCATTGCTGGCGTCGCGCCCCAACCGATTCGTATAGCCGGTGTGCGGCGCTTTACTTGACGCGTTTTACTTACGGGCCATCTTGGCAAAAATCCGGTCATAGGCGGCCAAGAGATGCGGCACCGAATGATCCCAGCTTAACCGCTCTAGGACCCGCGCGCGGCCCCGCTTGCCCATGTCGCGGGCCATCTCGGGGTTCTCGATCAGTTGTGCAATCGCATTGGCAAATTCGATCGGATCATTGGCGCGCGCATAAAGCGAGGCGTCCCCTGCCGAGGCGCGCCCTTCGGTCAGATCAAACTGCACCACCGGCTTTTCCAGCGTCATGTATTCCATGACCTTGTTCATCGTCGAGATGTCGTTCATCGCATTGTGCGGATCAGGTGAGACGCCGATATCAATCGCATTCAGCGCGGCCAGCAGCTTTTCTTCGTAGAGTGGGCCAGTAAAGGTGAAATACCGCTCCAGCCCACGGTTGCGGATATCGGCCTTGACGTCGTTCAACTGCGGGCCAAAGCCCACCACCACCACATGCAGATCGCGGTGATCCAGTTTGCGCACCAGATGATCGACGGCGGCCGCCAACAGATCCATGCCCTCTTGCTGACCAATCACGCCGACATAGCCCAGCACGGTCTTGGCACCCTTGCGGTAGGACTGGTTCCCCGGTCCGGGGACAAAGGTGGCGATGCGCGGGGCGGACCGCACCACGAACACATCGTCCGCTGGCATGCGCCCACGCGTTTGCGCAATGGCGCGGAAACTTTCATTGGTGGCGATGGAAACCGATGCCGTGGCAAAGGTCATGCGCTCCCAGATCAGCATGATCTTGTGCAACAAACCGCGCTTGCCAAACTTGGCCTCGAACAGCTCCGGGCAGACATCATGGTGGTCAAACATATAGCGCACGCCGCGCAAGCGGTACCACAGCGCCAGAACGAACACCAAATCGGGCGGGTTACAGCCCTGAATGACGTCAAAGCCGCGCTCGCGCCGGATTTTCGGGGCAAAGCGGAACCAGTGCCACATCGACAGCAGATATTCGCGCGCAAAAGCAACAGCGCCCGATTTGGCCTCGGGCGGTTCGGGATAGCGGTAGATGTGGATGCCGTCCATCAGCTCATACGGGGTGACCCAACCGCGCCCCATCGGGCTAAGGATCGACACCTCATAGCCCGCAGCCACAAGGGCATTGGCCTCTAGCCAGACGCGGCGGTCCAACGGGACCGGCAAATTTTCAACCACGATCAGAACGCGGCGCGGGGGGTCAAAACTCATAGCGCCGTTTCCTGTGGTCGTTGCATATGACAGTCTGGATCTGGGCCTTGAAACAATCTGTCATGCGTGGCGAGTTATCCGGTTCAGCAAAAGGGTAGCAACAAAAGGACGTATCTTATCAGAGCCGGTTATGGATGACTCGCAGGTCGAGAAAATACATAATCATGCTCCTAGCCAATTGCCACAACGATGCCAAGTTCAAACACGACACCCAAGCGGCAGACAGCCCAGTTGCTTGTAAACAAGCCCTTTACGATTTCGCAACAATCTTGACTTCGCGCTTGGGCAGGGACACTCTCATTCCAGACAACAAGAGGAACGGCAGGGTCAAAAGGCGGGCGCAAAAGGCAGGCTCGGCAACCAGATTTTGCGACCAGAGTCTGGCATCGGGGTCATCAGGGTCTGGGCCATCAGGGTCTGGGCCATCAGGGTCTGGGCCATCAGGGTCTGGGCCATAAGGGTCTGGGCCATAAGGGTCTGGGCCATAAGGGTCTGGGCGTAGAACGAATGTTAACGAAAACACCATAAGACTGGGGCATCCTGATCGGGTTCGATCAAGACAGACTTCGGCGGATAAGGGGGCAGATATGTCATTGGCTTATGTAGCGTTCGGGGTGATGTGCGGCGTGACCGCCGGGCTGTTTGCTGTCTCGGCCGGGGCAGATCCGTTGACGGCGGTTGTGGTCTATGGCAGCACCGGGGCCTGTGGGGTTTTGGGGTTCTCGCTGCCCTTCGCCTCATTTGACTGGACGAAAAAGCCCTAACCCGCCAAGGTCTCAGCCGAGCCAAATTCAAAACGGGCCATATTCAGAACGGAACCGCGCACCGTGCCGTCACTCTCTCGCTTGATCGGTCGGTTCTTGGGGGGTTGGCCGTTTGGATCTGCGGCGCAAACCGCCATAGCAACCCCACATCCCCCCCAATTACCGCGCCCGAATACGCCCGTCTGCATCATCGGCGATGTGCATGGCATGGCGGATTTGCTGGAAAATCTGCTGGCCCAAATCGCCCTTCAACCTTGCGAGCGTCAGCCCCGGCTGATCTTTGTCGGCGATCTGATCGACCGCGGCCCAGACTCGGCGGCGGTGTTGGCGCGGGTGATGGGGCTGTGCCTGCACGACCCTGCGCATCATTTCTGCCTGATGGGCAACCACGAGCGGATGTTGCTCGACGCGCTCACGGGCGCATCGCTGACCGCAGATCAGATCAAAGGCTTTGAACGCTGGCTTGCCGTGGGCGGGGCGGAAACCTGTGACAGCTTTGGCGTGCAGGCGCAGATGTACCGCCGCCCCAAAGGCACAGCACCCGACACCCAAACCTTACACACGGCCCAATCTTTGCGAAATGCTCTGGGACCCACGCTTCTGACCTGGCTGCACGCACTGCCGCTCTATTGGCAAGAGGCCGATCTGGCGGTCTGTCATGCCGGGGCCGATCCCCGCCTGCCGATGGCCGATCAAGACCCCGATACCCTGATCTGGGGCCCTTCGGCCAAAAGACGCGCCAAAGCGCGCGCGCCCCAACTTGCCATCCCTCAACTTGACCAAAGATGGCCCGAACTTGACCAAAGATGGGTCGTGCATGGCCATGTGATCGTGCCGCACCTCGATCTTAGCGGCGATCTTGGCACCACAGGCAACAGTGCCCCCCGGCATATCGCCATCGACACCGGCGCCTACCGCACCGGGCGGCTTTCGGCGCTCTGGCTGGATCAAAACGGCGCGCGCGTGATCGAGGCCACCGCCAGATAACGGCAGGATAACCCCCCAACGCTTTGATATTTCTTTGACTGCCATTCCCTTTTCACCAGCTTTCGGCTATGTTTTGCCGCAAAATTGGTGTGATTTGCGCGTAACACGTGATGCAGCGCGGCCTCGTTTGATCCATAGGAATTCTTGAAAATATGTCTGGTGTAAAAATTGCGGTGGCCGGCATTGGCTATGTTGGCCTGTCGAATGCGGTGCTTTTGGCACAGCACAACCAAGTGGTCGCCTTTGATCTGAACCCTGACCGGGTCGCCAGCCTGAACGCCAAACAAAGCCCGATCATTGACCCCGATATCTCGGACTATCTGGCCAACCACGATCTGAACCTGCGCGCCACGCATGATCCGCTTGACGCTTATCAGGGCGCCGATTTCGTGATTGTGGCCACGCCCACCAACTATGATCCTAAGGCCAATTTCTTTGACACCTCCAGTGTCGAGGCGGTGATCAAACAGGTCATGGCGCTTGCCCCCAAGGCCACCATCGTCATCAAATCGACCATTCCCGTGGGCTTTACCGCCGCCGTTTCCGCCAAATTGGGCACCGATCAGGTGATCTTCAGCCCCGAGTTTCTGCGCGAAGGCCGCGCCCTGCATGACAACCTGCACCCCTCGCGCATCGTGGTGGGCGAGCAGTCCGCGCGCGGTCAGGCCTTCGCCGACCTTTTGGTGCAATCTGCCCTGCGCAAGGACGTGCCGGTCCTTTTGACCGATCCGTCCGAGGCCGAGGCGATCAAGTTGTTCGCCAACACCTATCTTGCGATGCGCGTGGCGTTTTTCAACGAGCTGGACAGCTATGCGATGATGCACGGGCTGCACTCGCGCCAGATCATCGAGGGCGTCGGTCTCGATCCGCGCATCGGGGCGCATTACAACAACCCCTCGTTCGGCTATGGCGGCTATTGCCTGCCCAAAGACAGCAAGCAGCTGCTGGCCAACTATTCCCAAGTGCCCCAACGCCTGATCAGCGCCATCGTCGAGGCCAACACCACCCGCAAGGATTTCATCGCCGAGCGGATTTTGGCGCTGAACCCGCATCCGACCGGCCCCTATACCGTTGGCATCTACCGGCTGGTGATGAAGTCAGGCTCTGACAACTTTCGCCAAAGCTCTGTCCAAGGCATCATGAAGCGGCTCAAGGCCAAGGGCGTCGAAGTGATCATCTTTGAACCCGCCTTGGAAGAGGCTGCGTTCTTTGGCTCTGCGATCATCAGCGATCTGGCCCAATTCAAAGCCCGCGCCGATGTGATCGTGGCCAACCGCGCCACCGAAGATCTGGCCGATGTCGCCGAGAAAATCTTTACCCGCGACCTGTTCGGCGCGGATTAAGGGCGGCTATTTTGGGTTCGAGGGCTTTGCGCTGCCTGGTGCAACAGCCACCGGGCAAGTGCCGGCCGCCATGCTTGATTTCGTGCTTGACCAGGCCAATTCTTCGATGCCGCTCTCTGCGGCCAGCGATCACCTGCAGGTGCTGATCAATGATCACCTCGTGCTGGATGAGCAGAGCACCGACTTTGATTTCGTCGGGGCGGGTGGGCGCGAATGGGGTTGGGCCTTGGGTGGTCCGGGCTGGGGTGGTCAAAGCTTTGAAGGTCAGATTTCTGACTTCCGTCTGGGCGATCAGTTTGAATTCCTTGATGGCCATGTGCCAACTGCCCCAACTGCCTAAAACAATACGGGTGCCTAAAATGATACGGGCGCCGCAGAGACAATCTGCAGCGCCCGGTTTGTTGACAGCGCGGCTTTTTAAACAGCCGGGCGCTTTGTGAATAGGCAGGCCACGGCAATCAAAGGCCAGACCGCGCAGGCCAAAAGGCCGATGGCGCCATACAGACCTGTGGGCTGCGCTGCGTGGCGCTGCTCACGGACGGTCATGTAGGCTGCAAAAAAAACACTCGAAATGTACAAGACTGCGGGAAATACCCAAGGTTCCATGCGCCAAGTCCTCTCAAAGGGTTTGTCGTCTCAACACGTCTACTGACAACACCCGAACGCTTTCTTAAGAGACGTTCCGTAGCCAATTCTGCGCCATAATTTGGGGCGCTGTCCACAAGGAATACACCTTATACGTGTATTTTTTGCCTATTTGGTGGGGATCATCGGCAATTTTCGGCCATGCAGCGCGGTGCACGGCGGTCTTTCGCTGATCTTGTGGTCTTTTGGGGCTTTGCGCACCGCGCCATCCGCCAATGGCACCCTGCCCCCTCCTGCACTCGGCCTCTCTTGTTCCCCACATTGTGGCGTGATTCGGGCCAAGCCTGCCGGGGCGCGCTGCCACAACTGTCCCGGCGGTCAAGACAGTTGCCGACAACCTTAGGGTCTGTTTCCCGGCAAAAACCAATGAAACAACCATGGGTTGATATGTGGGGTAAAGCAGAAATTTCCTTCCCGGATTTTGGGCAT
>JAAFIJ010000107.1 GCA_013298675.1 Rhodobacterales bacterium
ATCAATATTGTCTTGCCGATTGCGGCTTTTGCGGGGGCGGTCTATGTGACCAACCGTTTGACATCGGAAAGCGAACTGGTGGTGATGCAGGCAACCGGGTTTTCATGCTTTCGCTTGTCGCGGCCTGTGCTGATTTACGGGCTGTGTGTGGCTTTGATCATGGCGGTGCTTATGCATGTCCTGATCCCGCTTAGCCGCAGCCATTTGGCGACACGCACTGCAGAAATAGCACAGACCGCGAATGCGCGCTTTTTAACTGCGGGTCAGTTTACGCATCCAGGCGATGGGCTGACCTTATACATCAAGCGGATTGATGAAACGGGCGCGCTGCTTGAGTTGTTTTTGTCGGATGACCGAAAGCTGGGTCAAAATACCACTTACACGGCCACACGTGCCCTGTTTGCCAAAACTAAAAATGGGCCAAAGTTGTTGATGTTCGATGGCATGATCCAAAACCTTGATCTGTCCAGCAAGGGCATTTCGGTCACCAGATTTGCCGATTTTACGTTTGATTTGGGAAGCATCCTAGAGGTAAAGGGGCCGCGTAGCAGGTCTCTTGCAGAACTTTCTACGCCAGAGTTGTTTGCCCCAAGCGCTGCGGTTTTGCTTGAAACCGGACAGCCCGCTGGGGCATTCAGCCGGTTTGGGCTTTGGCGTCAAATCCTTGTGGCGATCATGCTCTTGATCCTGATCCAAGCTGTCTGGACCGTCTCATGGAGTGCGATCGGAACGACGCCCGGTAATTGGCCGTTTGTTTATCTGGCACCTTTGATTGGCCTGATCTTGTCTGTGGTTATTCTATACGTGGCGCAAAATCCCGGACTTTTCAGGGCGAAATTTCGGTCCGCTCGACGCAGCGGTGACGCGCAATGACGCTTAGTCTGTATTTCGCGCGCCGGTTCCTTGCAATGTTCGCGCTGGTATTTACGATCTTTCTTGGAATCCTGTGGCTGATCGAAACCATCGAAGTTCTGCGTAAATACGCGTCCACCGGAATCGCCATGACAGATGCACTTTTTCTGGCGGTTCTCACGACGCCGGAAAGCCTGTACCGTATCTTGCCCTTGTTGATGATGCTCTCGTCTGTCGCCCTCTTCCTGAACCTTGCGCGTACATCGGAATTGGTTGTGGTGCGAGCGGCGGGCAGATCGGGTCTTGCGTTCTTGGTGGCGCCGTTGGTGACCGCTTTGTTGATCGGTGTTTTCGCGGTTGCAATGTTCAATCCCTTGGTTGCAGCGAGTACCAAACGTCATGCGCAATTGACGTCAAATCTGTCAGTAAGCGGGGGGAATTCGCTTTCGATTACTGCTGATGGGATATGGATGCGCCAAGCCAATGAGGCAGGTCAGTCGATTATCAAAGCGGGCAAATCCAGTCCCGATGGGACTGTTCTGACGGAAATTTCCATTCTTTCATTTGGTCCAGATGGCGCGATGACCTCGCGCATAGAGGCTGCAACAGCCACCCTTGACGTTGGGGCGTGGCGTTTGGCGGGTGCGAAAACTTGGGACCTTCAGTCGCAAAACCCCGAGAGGTCGGCGCAAGTTGCTCTTACGGACATCGATTTTCCAACGGATTTGACTCCAGAGCGGATTCGCGATGGTTTGGGCAGTGCAAACGCCATATCAGTGTGGCAACTGCCTGCTTTTATCGCGGATCTGGAAAAGGCCGGTTTTTCATCACGCACGCAACAGGTTTGGTTGCAAATGGAGCTCGCCTTGCCGCTCATCCTGTCCGCCATGGTCCTGATTGCAGCAGGCTTTACCATGCGCCATGCACGATCTGGCAAAACTGGAACGATGATCATGTTCGCGCTTATGGGGGGATTTTTCATCTTCTTTCTGCGCAACTTTGCGCAAGTTCTTGGTGAAAGCGGTCAAATTCCGTTAATCCTTGCTGCGTGGTCTGCGCCAGTGGCGGCCATTATGCTTGCCCTCGCTTTGCTTTTGCATATGGAGGATGGCTGATGTTCTTCCGGATTTTAAAACTTGTCTGTGTAGCTGCTTTGGCTGTGGTTCTCAGCGTTTCTGCGAGCAGTTCAGAACCACAAGCGACGTTGATTGCGGACAACCTGTCGATCCGCGGTACTTCCGTTTTGCTGGCGGAAGGGAATGTTGAAATTTTCTTTAAGGGGCGGCGGCTTAAAGCCTCGGCGATCCGATATGATCAGTCACTGAACAGTCTGCAAATTTCCGGGCCGATCTACATGGATACTGGCGACGGAAATTATATTCTTGCAGAGCAAGCGGATTTGAACGCGGACCTGACCGAAGGCGTTTTGCGAAGTGCGCGGCTAGTGCTGGCGGGGCAGCTTCAGTTGGCCGCAAGCGAAGTTATGCGCGTCAACGAACGCTACACAAGTTTGAACCGTGTCTCTGCGTCATCATGCAAAATTTGTGCAGGCAGCAGCACTCCCCTCTGGGAAGTGCGCGCCCGCCGCGTGGTGCATGATCAGATCGAACATCAACTGTATTTCGACCAAGCGCAGATGCGATTTGGCGGCATCCCTATTTTCTATATTCCACGTCTACGGATGCCCGACCCCACCTTAAAGCGCGCAACCGGCTTTCTGATGCCGCGGTTCTCGAGCAATACGCTTTTGGGAACTGGAGTGCGTATGCCTTATTTCATAAAATTTGGCGACCATAAGGATCTGACGATCGTGCCATTCCTAAGCTCGGGGTCTGGAAAGAGCGTTGAATTGCGATACCGGCAAGCCTTTGCAACTGGCACGATTGAATTGCTTGGCAGCGCATCGCGCGACGATATCGTGCTGGGCCAAACCCGGGGCTACGTCCAAGCTACGGGTGAGTTCGCCTTGCCGCGCAACTTTACCCTAACGTTTCGCGCCGAAGATGTGACAGATCCGTCGTACCTGCTCGATTACGGATACCCCGAAAAGGACCGTCTCGACAGCCGGATTGAGGTCAAGCGGACACGCCGCAATGAATTGATTGTGTTGCGTCTGATTGGGTTCAAATCCCTGCGGCCCAACGAAGACAACGCAACTTTGCCGTTTTTGGTGGCTGACGCCACGTTGACCCGACGTTTCGGCTTGGGCGGTTTGGGGGGCGAAGGCGGCTTAAGCTTTCAACTGCATTCGCACACACGCCGTTCGCATTCGTTTGTAGATGGGCCTGACCCCGATCTGATTGCAGACGGTCGCGATGTTTCCCGCGCTTTGGTGCGTGCCGATTGGCGCAAAAACTGGCAGCTGCCTTCTGGTCTGGGTCTGTCCGTTTTGGGCGAGGCAACTGCCGATCTCACCGCAATCCGCGAAGATGCGACTTATTTGTCGACAGGGATCCGGCTTCACGGCGCCGTGGCGGCAGAGTTACGGTGGCCTTGGGTCAAGGCCCATGGACTATCGGGCGTGTCGCAAATGATAGAGCCTGTTGCGCAACTGGTCTTGGCACCGGGTGGGGTCGAACACCTGCCAAACGAAGATTCGTTGCTTGCAGAATTTGACCAGGGTAATTTGTTCGCGCTCAATCGCTTTCCCGGGAATGATGCGATAGAACGCGGCCTGCGCGCCAATCTGGGCCTGAATTATACACGGATAGACCCAGATGGATGGACAATCGCTGCCTCTTTTGGCCGGGTCTTGCGCGCAGCAGATCTGGGACAGTTCTCTGTGGCCTCTGGCCTTTCGGGCCAGACCTCAGACTGGTTGACGGCGGTGCGTGTGTCCAATGACGATGGGTTCTCTGTCCTTGGTCGCGCGCTCTTTGATAGCAACCTAAGCATGAACAAAGCCGAAGTTCGGCTGGCATGGATCAATGAGACGACACAGCTTTCCACGGGTTTTGTGAAAAGCCCTGCCGACCTTGCCGAAGATCGGCTGATTGCCATTTCAGAGCTTGCGTTCGATGGCCAGATCAAGATCGCGTCAAACTGGACTGCGCGACTGGCAACGCGCTATGACTTCAATACTCAATCCACCGCAAAAGCGGCTGCGGGATTGGGTTTCAGGAATGAATGTTTGTCCGTCGATCTTTCTCTCTCGCGTCGCTTTACTTCATCAACTAGTGTAAAGCCTGCAACAGACTTTGGTTTGTCAGTCGAGTTTTTGGGCTTTGGCAGCAGCACGTCTTCTGGTGCCGCTCGCCAATGCCGCCGATAAATGACGCTGATGAATGACGATGCAACGATTTGGTAAACGACGGTAAACAAAGATGAAGCAACGTATAAGCAATTGGTCTGGTGCATTTTGCATGGCGGCTGGGGTTGTGCTTGGCACATCGGGTACGCTGCCTGTCGCCGCATGGGCCCAATCCAACGGGTTTACCGCGTTGAAATACGTCAACGAACTGGCTGTAACCAAGTTTGAATACGACCAACGCCTGTTGTTTCTTCAAATCCTGCGCCAACAAGGTGACCTTGAGAAAATCGCTCTTGATGGATTGATCAGCGAGCGGCTGCAAACCTATGCTGCGGATCAGTTGGATGTGTCTGTGTCCCCTGAGGCGGTGACCGCGGGGATGGAAGAATTCGCGGCGCGGGCAAACCTGCCGGTCGAAGAATTCTTGAAAATTGTCAACGAAATGGGCCTTGAAACAGAATCGTACCGAGATTTTGTCGAAGCAGGCGTTTTGTGGCGTGAGGTTGTGCGGGCAAAATATGGTGCGAGCACCCAAGTTTCAGACGCCGAGATTGACCGCGCGTTGCGCAACTTTGTGCCGACCACTTCGCTGCGTGCCAAGTTTTCGGAAATTGTTATTCCCGCAACTGCGAGTGACCGTAGCAACGGTTTGGCCTATGCGCGCCGACTGAAGCAAGAGTTGGCAAACGGAGCAGAGTTTGGTGATCTCGCCCGCAAGAATTCTTCTGGCCCGACAGCAAGCCGTGGCGGCGTGCGCGATTGGACCCGCCTGTCGGACGTCGATCCAGAGGTCGCCGCAAAGCTGCGCGCTTTGGCCCCGGGCGCTGTGTCTGATCCGATCGTGACACCAGACGCTATCGTCCTTTATCAAATGACCGAAGTCGCCGAAGACAAGCTGTCGACGGCCACGCCGACCCAAGTCGAATTTGCGCAGTTCTTGATCCCGAACGATTCCTCTGTGACGGCGGAAGTGGCCCGCGTTCGTGCAGCGGTTGATACTTGCGATGACCTTTACGCAGTTGCAAAGTCATTGCCAGCAGAGCGCCTGACCCGTGAAACTTTGTCACAGTCCGGAGTGCCATCGGATATTTCTGCAGCACTTACGCTGCTCGATCCAGGGGAAAGTAACGCCACCCTAACGCGGGGTGGATGGCGGGTGTTCCTGATGTTGTGCAGTCGTGGTCCGGGGGTTGCTTTTCAGCCTTCGCGCGAAGAGATGATGATCCGGCTTGCCAATCAACACCTCGCGACCCAAGCGGAAATCTATCTGGAAGAGTTGCGCACTGAAGCGATCTTTCGCGATCCATAATGCGTAATCCTATTGCCCTGACTTGCGGAGAGCCGTCTGGCATCGGACCAGAGCTTGCCTGTCGCGCACTGGGTGCGACTGAACCGTTCTTTTGGATCGGTGATCCGCGTCATTTGCCGCCCGGTAGTGCTTTTCGCGAAATTGCTCATCCCCTAGAGGTTGCTCAGGTCCCCACTGGCGTTTTGCCGGTCTTGCGCCACGACTTCCCCAGTGAAAACCATTTTGGCACGCCAAATCCCCGTAATGCCCAAGCGGTTATTGATGTGATCGCGCGGGCGGTTGGCTTGGTGCAATCGGGGGCGGCAAGTGCCATTTGTACGGCACCGATCGCCAAGAAAGCCCTGAAAGACGGCGCCGGGTTCGCTTTTCCTGGTCACACGGAGTATCTGGCGCATTTGGGCGGAGTTGACCATGTCGTCATGATGCTGGCCTGTGAGACGCTGCGCGTCGTGCCTGCAACCATTCACATCGCGCTAAGCGACGTTCCCTCCCGACTGACCGCCGCATCGCTTGAGGCAACGTTGCGTATCACCCATGCCGGGTTGAAACGTGACTTTGGATTGTCTGCACCGCGCATTGCCGTTGCGGGTCTGAACCCCCATGCAGGCGAGGGCGGGGCTATGGGTCTTGAAGAACTGACAATGATCGCCCCTTTGATCATCAAACTGCGCGCAGAAGGGATGAACCTGTTCGGCCCCCTGCCCGCTGATACGATGTTTCATGCGCGTGCAAGGGCCGGGTATGATGTCGCGGTCTGCATGTATCATGATCAAGCGTTGATTCCGATCAAGACCATCGACTTTGATGGCGGGGTCAATGTGACCCTTGGGCTGCCGTTCATTCGCACCTCACCCGATCATGGCACAGCATTTGATATTGCGGGCAAAGGTATTGCACGGGCAGATAGCCTGATCGCAGCTCTAAAGCTGTGTGGAAAAATGGTTGCGATGCGCGATGCTTAAGGGATGGTCTTTGGTGGCCATTGCTGTATCCCAACCTCAGGTTTGGGAGATCCATTTTGGCAACCATTGACGGGCTTCCCCCATTGCGAGACGTCATCCGTACTCATGATCTGGTGGCGAAAAAGCAGCTTGGGCAGAACTTTCTTCTGGATCTGAACCTGACTGCGAAAATTGCACGGGCAGCGGGCGGTTTGGCGGAATCGGACATACTAGAGGTCGGCCCCGGCCCCGGTGGATTGACGCGCGGTCTTTTGGTCGAAGGCGCGCGACGCGTTCTGGTGATTGAAAAGGATCCGCGCTGTGTCCCGGCGCTGGAAGAAATCTCACAGGCCTATCCGGGCCGATTGCAGATCATCAATGGCGACGCGTTAGAGGTGGATGCGACAGCGCATTTGACAGCCCCTATTCGTGTGGTGGCCAACCTGCCCTATAATGTCGGAACAGAATTGCTGATCCGTTGGTTGACGCCCAAGATTTGGCCGCCGTTTTGGGACAGTCTGACCCTGATGTTTCAAAAGGAAGTGGCCGAGCGTATTGTGGCCAAACCGCGGACAGAGCATTACGGTCGCCTTGCGTTGCTTGCGCAGTGGCGTTGTGACGCAAAGATTGTGATGGTCTTGCCGCCCGAGGCGTTTACCCCTGCGCCAAAAGTACACTCAGCGGTGGTGCATCTGACCCGTTTGCCAGAATGCCGCTATCCCGCAACAGAGCAGGTTTTGTTGCGGATCACTGCGATGGCGTTCAATCAACGCCGCAAGATGCTGCGATCCTCACTTAAGGGATTGGCCCCAAACATCGAAGATCTTTTGAACTCGGTCAACATCCCACCTACCGCACGTGCGGAAGAAATTGATCTTCAAGGGTTTTGCGCCCTAGCACGCGTTGTTGAGGCGCAAGAAAAAGCCCGCTGAGGCGGGCCATTCCTTATTCTGCTGCTTCGGGTGTATCGCTTTGCGCGGTCGTGACTTCGTTTTGCACGGCCTTGACTACAGGCTTTCGAACCCGTGGTGCCTTGGCAGGTTTTTCCACGACATCGGGCACAGGTGCCGAAGGTACGTCACGCGTTTCAGAGGCAACGGTCGGTTCAACAAAGGGTTCAGAGATAAAGCGCGGAAGCTTTGGCTCTTGTGTCACTGGCCGCTCTTGGCGTGGCTTTTCTTCGCGTGGACGATCGTCGCGTGGCTTTTCTTCACGTGGCCCCTCTTCCCGAGGTCTGTCATCGCGTGAACGCTCCTCCCGGGGACGGTCATCACGGGGGCGCTCTTCACGTGGGCGGTCGTCGCGGCGGCGGTTTTCATCGCGGCGGCGGTTTTCTTCTCTTGGCCGGTCGTTCTGGTTACGGTCGTTTTGGTTACGGTCGCCCTGGTTGCGATCACCCTGTGGGCGATCAGATTGCGCGCGCTCTTGCTGAATGCGGTCGTCGCGCCGAGGCTGTTGCTGTCGTGCCATTTCGGGCAATTCTACTGCAAGAGAGTCATCGTCGCTGTTCACGCCAAAGCCTTCGGCGTTTGATGCATAGGGTGCGTCGCTGTCCGAGGTTTCGCTGCGATATTCATTGCGATCATTGCGGTAATCACGATCGGGGTTTTGGCGATCACGGTTGCCATTTTGGCCACCATTTTGTTGACCCTGATTGGGTTGACCCTGATTCTGGGTCTGATACTGCTGACGCGCCTCTTGCTCGGCCGCCATTTCGCGGTTCGCTTCGGCCAAAAGGCGTGTGTAATGCTCTGCGTGCTGCGAAAAGTTTTCCGCAGCGACACGGTCG
>JAAFIJ010000108.1 GCA_013298675.1 Rhodobacterales bacterium
TCGGCATGAGCATCGACATGGATCAGCGCAACCGGCCCGTGTTTGTGCTTCATTGCGCGCAAAATCGGCCACGTCAGCGTGTGATCGCCCCCCAAGGTTAGGGGGACAGCCCCCTGCGTCAAAACAGCGTCGTAATAATCAGTGATGATGTCGACCGTCTTTTTCAAATCGAACGTGTTGATCGGAACATCGCCAATATCTGCGACTTGAAGATGGTCAAAAGGAGCCGCACCTGTCGCCATGTTAAAGGGCCTCAGCATCCGGCTTTCATCGCGAATCTGACGCGGTCCCATCCGTGTGCCAGACCGATTTGACGTTCCATGATCCATTGGAATTCCAACAAAGGCTACGTCCAGACCCGCAGCACCAGTTTGAGTCGGCAAGCGCATCATGGTCGCGGGCCCGCCAAAGCGCGCCATGTCGTTGCCACCCAGTGGTTGGTTATATTTGCTCATCCATGCACCCCATTGCTTTTGCAAACAGGCATAGCATCAAAAACCGCAGCCAAAAACGAAAAAGGCACCCCAAAGGGTGCCTTTCCGTTCGAGAGTATCTCGAAATCAAGCAGCGGAAGAGATGAACTTTACCGCGTCACCAAAGGTCTGGATCGTTTCTGCAGCGTCGTCAGGAATCTCAATTCCAAACTCTTCTTCGAAAGCCATTACCAATTCTACGGTATCAAGGCTGTCAGCGCCAAGATCGTCGATGAACGACGCGGTCTCGGTGACTTTTTCAGCTTCGACGCCAAGATGCTCGACGACGATCTTCTTTACACGATCAGCGATGTCGCTCATGTCAATTCCTCATAAACGTTGCGGGGTTTCCCCGGTAACTTATCCAAGCCCCAAAGGGCGCTCTTTCCCCGCGATCTGCAGGCATCACGATCTTGCGATCCCAATGTATTCCTGCGCGCCTATAGCAAGGCCACGCATACAAGGCAAACAATTTAAAATATCCACAGGCCCTAATCACCGCAATTCAGATCATCGACATTCCACCATTGACGTGCAGGGTTGCCCCTGTGACGTAGCCTGCCTCTGGACTTGCGAGATAAAGCACCGCTGCCGCGATTTCAGCCGCCTCGCCCATCCGTCCCACTTCAGACGCCAAGGATTTTGACATGCCCACCATGCCGGCCTTGGACGCTGCATAGTTGCCCTGCCCCGGATTGCCCGTCGCCCCTACCACCGAAGAAATATTTACGATCCGGCCCCAACGCGCCTTCATCATGCCGCGCACAACACCGCGGCACAGTCGGAAGGTCGAGGTCAGGTTGACGTCGATGACCGACTGCCATTCCTCATCAGACATCCGCATGAACAGATTGTCTTTGGTGATACCAGCGTTGTTAACCAAAATGTCAACTGCACCCATCGCTTCCACTGCTTGCTTTGGCAATGCCTCAACCGCGGCAACGTCGCTTAGGTTACAGGGCAACACAAAGGCCCTCTCACCCAGGCGTGCGGCCAACGCCTCCAACGGTTCAACACGCGTCCCACTAAGTGCTACTTTAGCGCCCGCCGCATACAGGGCCTCGGCGATTGCAGCACCAATTCCGCCAGATGCGCCAGTCACCAAAGCCGATTTTCCTGTCAGGTCAAACATTGTGATCCCCCTCATGGTCATTATGCTCCGTCAAAAGACAGGCGCTTTTTCGTTTGGCCAAATATTGTGTCTAGCCGCGAGCGGCCGCGATATCATCCGGGAAGCCTATGGCCCGCATCGTGACCTCTGATTGAACAGTCCGTTTGATCATCCCGCACAATGCCTTACCGGCTCCAATCTCCCAGAAATCGTTCACGCCGGCCCGCTCCATCCACATGACGGATTCGCGCCAACGGACGGAGCCGGTCACTTGTGCCACCAGTAGCGCTCGGATTCGGTCAGGTTCGACGACGGCTTCGGCACGCACGTTGACCACAATAGGAACCACAGGTGCTGCGATAGAGACTGCAGCCAAAGCTTCGCTCATAACAGCCGCCGCAGGCTGCATCAGGCTGCAATGAAACGGGGCGCTCACCGGCAATAACATTGCCCGTTTAGCTCCCTTTGATTTTGCGATGTCCAAAGCACGCTCTACTGCGCCCTTGTGTCCAGAAACAACCACCTGAGCAGGATCGTTGTCATTGGCGGCTTGACACACTTCGCCCTGTGCTGCTTCAGCCGCGACCTCCATCGCCGTTGCAAAATCCAAACCCAGCAGAACAGCCATTGCGCCAATCCCAACGGGAACAGCCTCTTGCATGGCCCGGCCGCGGATTCGCAGCAGTCGCGCGGTATCTGACAGACCCAGCGAGCCCGCCGCACACAATGCCGAATACTCACCCAAGGAATGCCCCGCGACAAAAGATGCGGCGCTGAGTCCCAAGCCTTCACTTTCCAATGCACGAAGTGCAGCAATTGACGTTGCCATCAACGCAGGTTGCGCATTTTGAGTTAGCGTCAATTCGTCGATTGACCCTTCCCAAATCAGGCTCGAAAGCTTTTCGCCCAAGGCATCATCGACTTCGTCAAAGACCGCTTGGGCGACAGGAAAGGCATCAGCAAGCGCTTTGCCCATCCCGATGGTTTGCGCGCCTTGCCCTGGAAAAACGAATGCCCTGCTCATGATACCTCCCTCAATTCTAGTGTTGGCTTAGCGCGCCATTCCTTTTCGTGCAACGGTGGCGCGGCAAGTCAGTCTGTTTTTGGTGTAACCACACCCGGCCAATCACCCATCGGCAGTTTTAGACTTATGCAAAATCAGCCCCTTGCATAATGTAACAGTTTAAAGACGTATCACCGGAAATTGTCACTTCATCAGATCACTTAGCCCAAACCAACCCTTCCACTATTTTCGCAAAGGCATCGAACCTTGCTTAACTCTTCTCAGCCGACCACTTCGCGCGGGTCAAAGTCGCGCCCAGCAGTTTCGTCCTTGATGCTTTATGTGTTGACGGCCGCGTTCATTTTGGCGGTACACAACGCAACTTTTTGGAGCCGGACAATCGCTGTGCTGGGCGAACATCCGTTCAGCATGTTGGCCTTCGGCATTTCGGTTTTCGGCATCGCGCTGTTCACGGTATCGCTGCTCGGGTTTCGTTGGCTGCAAAAGCCGGTGGCGGCAGGCTTGCTGATCTTGGCTGCGGTCACGTCCTATTATCAGGATGTTCTTGGCGCAACGATTGACCGGGAAATGATTCAAAACGCGATGAACACCACCCAAAATGAGGCAAAACACCTCGTTTCATTTGGATTCATCTCGCATGTTGTCTTGCGTGGCGTCCTACCTGCGCTGTTGGTTTTCTGGGTGCAGATCAAACCAAGTAGTCTTTGGAGACATGCCTTTACTTGGGCGGGCACAGTCGTCTTGGGCTTCTCATTGTTTTTGGGGATGATCCTTCTGGACTTTAAGACCCTTTCTTCGGTGATCAGAGAACATAAGGAAATTCGCGTCGCGATTCAGCCCGGACAACCCATAGCGGCAGCATTCAAATACACCCAGATGATCTTACGCACGCAAAACGTTGTCGTGGCGCCCCTTGGCACAGATGCAAAACGCAGTGCGGCTTTGGTGAACGCGGGCAAACCTGCACTTACCGTGATTGTTGTCGGCGAGACGGCCAGGGCTGAAAACTTCAGCCTTAATGGCTATGCGCGCGATACCAACCCGGCGCTAAAGGCAAGGAGCGCGTTTTACTTTACCGATGTCAAAAGCTGTGGCACCTCCACAGCCGTTTCGATGCCTTGTATGTTTTCCAATCTTACCAGCGAAGGCTATTCTTACCAAGCTGGTCGTTCGAATGAGAATTTGCTGGACGTTTTGGGCCACGCCAAGATTAAGACCATTTGGCTGGACAACAACACCGGTGACCTTGGGGTTGCTGCGCGAACTGATAGTACCAACCTTACGGGCTCCAATGACCCGGTTTCTTGCGCCAAGGGTGAATGCGAAGACTCTATCTTTTTGCCCGAACTTAAAAAGATTGCCGACACCATGACGACAGACACCGTCGTCGTATTGCATCAAATCGGCAGTCATGGTCCTGCATATTTTCTACGCTATCCCCCTGATTTCGAACCCTTCAAACCGGCCTGCCAATTTGCGGAATTCGCCAAGTGCAGTGGTGAGGAAATCACCAATGCTTATGACAACACCATTGCCTACACCGATAAGTTCTTAGGCGATGTGATCGACATGTTGCAGGGCGAAACCAAGGTAATCACGTCGATGGTTTATCTGTCAGATCACGGCGAATCTTTGGGTGAAGGCGGGCTTTATTTGCACGGAGCGCCCTATTTCATGGCGCCTTCACAGCAAACGCACGTGCCCATGGCAATGTGGTTTTCTGAAAACTACAAGACTGCATTTGGGCTGCAAGAGGCGTGCTTGCGCGGCAAGACTGGTTTGCCGTTAAGCCAAGATAACCTTTTCCACACCGCGCTGGCCATGGCTGGGGTTGAGACATCTGCGCGCAATGAAGAGTTGAATTTGCTGAATGGGTGCCAAAAGTGACTCCACCAAATGAATCAGGTGCGGGCCGTCCGAAACCACCCCGCAAGACAGGCCTAAGCCACTTTTTTGCGGCGGCAAGCTATTCCATCGGTGGCTTTCAACGCCTGCTGCAAGAGTCGGCGTTTAGACAAGAGCTGTTGGCGATGCCTGTAATGGTTCTGGTTTATTGGGCTATTGGGGCAAGCATCACCGAATTCGCGCTATTCGCGATGCTCGCCCTTTTGCTGATCGCCACCGAAGCGTTGAATACAGCCATTGAGTGCATCGTCGATAAATTGACCAACGAATGGGCGCAATTTGCCAAAGAAGCCAAAGACTTGGGATCACTCGCCGTGATGTGTGTGCTTCTCTCGCATGGCGTGTTGTTACTTTATGTCGCTCTGACGTGAATATCGCTGCAAGTATTTGATCGCACACCGCATGGTACGCGTCGCGCGCCCTTGCTTTCGTGCCCGGTTCCCGCTAAGGACCCCTATCTTTCCGCAATTCCATGAACCGGCGCAGCCTCTCGTGGACGGGCCGCGGAAAGTGTTTGCCCGTCCTATGAAATGCGCCACATAGTCAGATCGGAGTGCACATGCCGCTATACGAGCATGTTTTCATCTCGCGTCAGGATCTTTCCAACGCACAGGCTGAAAGCCTTATCGAACATTTCTCCACAGTTCTCGCAGACAACGGCGGCAAAGTCGTTGAAAACGAATACTGGGGCGTCAAAACGATGGCCTACAAGATCAACAAGAACCGCAAGGGCCACTATGCCCTGCTCAAGACCGATGCGCCGGCAGCGGCTGTGCAGGAAATGGAACGCCTGATGCGTTTGCATGACGACGTCATGCGCATTTTGACCATCAAGGTTGATGCACATGTCGAGGGCCCTTCGGTCCAAATGCAAAAGCGCGACGACCGTGAGCGCAGCGACCGTGGGGATTCTGGCTTTGGCGGCGAACGCCGTGAGCGCCCATCCTTTGGTGATCGTCCCGAGCGCAGCGAACGTCCATCGTTCGGCGGCGGCGACCGTCGTCGTTGATCTGAGTTAGGAAAGGACCATTCAAATGGCGAACAAACCGTTTTTCCGCCGCCGCAAGGTTTGCCCCTTCTCGGGCGACAATGCACCGGCAATCGACTACAAAGACACACGTCTTCTGCAGCGCTATGTTTCCGAGCGTGGCAAGATCGTGCCATCCCGTATCACCGCAGTCTCGGCCAAGAAGCAACGTGAGCTGGCGCAAGCCATCAAGCGCGCGCGCTTCCTCGCTCTGCTGCCCTACGCTGTGAAGTAAGGAGCAACGCACATGCAAGTAATCCTTCTTCAACGCGTGGCCAAGCTTGGCCAAATGGGCGAAGTCGTCAACGTCAAGGACGGCTACGCACGCAACTATCTGCTTCCACAGGGCAAAGCTTTGCGCGCAAATGCTGGCAACATCCAGTCGTTTGAAGCAAAGAAAGTCCAGCTTGAGGTGGCAAACCTTGAGACCAGGAAAGAAGCAGAAACAGTTGGTGAGAAACTTGATGGTCAAGTGTTCTTGGTCATCCGTTCCGCATCTGATTCGGGCGCGCTTTATGGTTCGGTCACCACCCGTGACGCAGCCGAAGCAGCAATCGAAGGCGGCTTTACCGTTAACCGTGGCCAAATCGTTCTGGATCGTCCGATCAAGGATCTTGGCGTTCACACGGTTTCGGTGGTTCTGCACCCAGAAGTGGTCGTGAAAATCAAGCTGAACGTCGCGCGTTCGGCTGAAGAAGCCGAACTTCAGGCATCGGGTAAGTCCATTCAGGAACTTGCTGCAGAAGCAGAAGCAGAAGCAGATTTCGAAATCGCAAACCTGTTCGACGAAATGGGTGCGGCACAGGATGGGCAAGACCTCGGTCGCGACTGATCTCTTTGCTATTGCAACAAAAGCCGCGCGAAGGAAACTTCGCGCGGCTTTTTTCATGCGCCAACGAGTGCCGACCTTTCATGTCGTAAAGGGAACAGCAGGCAAAGGTTGCGGGGTTAACTTAGCCCCATGAACCGACAGTCAAACACACTTGGCATTTTATATCTGATTGCCGGGATCAGCATCTTTTCGGTGCAAGACCTTATTTTGAAACTGATTTCGGGTGGCTATCCCTTGTATGAGGCGATGATCATTCGCGGTCTGACCTCTGTTCCGCTGCTGTTGATCGTGGCGCATCTGGACGGCGGCATTCGCAGCCTTTTCACCAAGGGCCTTGTGAAAATGTTGCTTCGCGGTGTGGTGCTGTTTGTCACCTATTTCTCTTTTTACATTGCACTGGCTGGCCTACCCTTGCCTACGACAGTTGCGCTCTACTACTCCGGACCCTTGTTCATAACTCTGCTTTCGGTATTTTTTCTGGGCGAAAGAGTTGGCCTTGTGGCCTGGATCGCAGTCATCGCGGGGTTTGTCGGGGTGATCATTATGGTGCGTCCTGGAACCGCTCTGTTCAATTGGGCCGCTCTTCTGCCGGTCTTATCGGGGCTAACCTATTCCATTGCCATGATCGCTGCGCGCAAAATGGGCGGAGTTGAAACTGCCGCCGCACTGGCGTTTTGGGGCAATGCGGTCTTTCTGTTGGCCGCAGGATTGTTGGGTCTTTATTTCGGAACTGGCAACCACGTCATCACCAGTCACCCAAGCCTTGTGTTTTTGACGATGGGGTGGGTGACGCCAAGTCCGTTCGATATCATGCTGATGATGCTGTGTGGTGTCATTGCGGCCTTTGGCCTTGGGTTGCTGACACAAGCCTACCGGATCGCCGCCGCGTCCAAAGTTGCACCCTTTGAATACACCGGATTGATCTGGAGCCTACTTTGGGGATGGATTTTCTGGCGCGATTGGCCCGATTTTCAGGGCTGGATAGGCATAGCGATCATTGCAGGCGCAGGGATTTGCATCTTGCTACGAGAGAAGATGCAGACGCCGGAACGCGCTGAATAATCTGCTGCGTTTTGCGGTTAAAGTGGCCCAAACCGATCGCGCAAAGCCGAGACATGCGGAGCAAGCCCTTCAACTTTACCCCAGTGGTACAGCAAATCTGCCCATCGCAGCGGCACAAAAACCACAGAATCGCCTGCCACAAGTTTTGCGAAATGCGCAAGTTCTCGGCGGTGCTGCGAAAGCTTTTTCGGGTCAACTGGTTTGCCCGAGGCCCAAGTCTTTGGCTCGGCGTACAAATAGACCAATACCGCCCCCGTCGCACGCTTCTGCGCACGCGTGTAGATGCCGTAAGCGTTCTTGACCAACTGCACCGCATCCAAAGAGTTAAAGCCAGCCGTGCCCGCAACCAGGGTCGCTGCCACCTGCGTATAACGGCCCATGTTATCGCCCCACACCGGACGATCATAGACCTCGGCAAAGCCATTGTTTTTCAACGGACGAAACGGCTCATACCGTTTGCTTTCAATCCCGATCAGCGTGGTCTGCGTCTCAATCCCCACATCCAACCATGGATGGCGTCCACCGGTCCATGGATAGCGCATTTCCGCCTCTAGCGTCACGGCTTCTGCTTGCCCCGCAGGCACACCTGGTAAGGGCGGCAGTTGTTTGGCACGGTTCAAAAAGTAGCCAAAGGCATTGGCCACCAAGGCA
>JAAFIJ010000109.1 GCA_013298675.1 Rhodobacterales bacterium
ATGGTTTCGTTGCCGCCATCATGGCATCCCAAGTGCGGGGGGTCGGCGCAAAGTTGATCGTGGCATGGGCACGGTCTGCGACAGGCCAATCGCGCGCAAGATCAGGGACGGCTTGGGCGGTCACCACAGCGCCAAGTCGGGCGGCGAGCACCAGCTTTGCAGGATCACTGTCCACCGCGACCACCCGCGCCCCGCGTCGAACAGCCAGTTGCACGGCATACAGACCCAATCCGCCGCAGCCAAAGATCGCGCAGGTTTCGCCGTGCCGAAGTTGCGCGCGCTCTATCGCGCCAAATGCCGTAAGCCCAGCACACATCAGCGGGGCAAGGTCGGCAGCATCCCCCTTGGGCAACTTCACCGCAAAGGCGGCCTTAGCCACGACATATTCCGCAAAGGTGCCGGGGACATGATAGCCGTGCGCGCGTTGGTTCGGACAAAAGGATTCCTCGCCCGCACGGCACAAGTCACAGGTCCCGCATGTATCATGCAACCATGCGGCGCCGGCAGCCTCACCCAGCACCCAATCCTTCACACCCGCCCCAAGGGCCGCGACCGTGCCTACCCCCTCATGCCCCAGAACAAAGGGGTCTGGCGGCGGAGTGGCTACAGAATCGCCTTTCCAGACATGGACATCACTGTGGCAGACCCCACTTGCGGTCAGCTTGATCAAGATCTCACCCGGACCGGGTTTTGGAATAGGCAGATTGGCCAGCCGCAAGGGCTGGCCATAGCCGTTCATCACGGCGGCGCGCATTTTGGTCATCTAAAGGCCAAGCGCCGCTTTGACAGCGGGCAATCCGGGCTGACCGTCAAGTGTGGTGACGTCCTTTAGCCAAGCCTCCAAAAGCTCGGGTCGTGCAGCAATCATCGCATGGGCGGCCTCGGGTGCCAGCAGGCCGTCGCCCATGATTTTTTGCATGCCGAAATTCTCATAGTTCAGATCGAAAGCGAGTTGCGAAAAGAACTTGGCCGCATTCGGGCATTCGGCCGCATAGCCTTTGCGCGACAGGGTGTGTACGGTCGCCCCCCCAAAATCGGGGCCAAATTCAAGGTCGCCGCCCTCTAGATACGTAAGTTCGTAGTTCAGGTTCATGGGATGCGGCTCCCAACCAAGGAAGGCTACCCACTCACCTTTGGGATACATCTTGCTGACTTGGGTCAGCATGCCGGCCTCGCTTGATTCAACGATTTCCCACTTGCCAAGGCCATGTCGATTTTCTGCCACCATATCGAGCAGCGGCTGATTTGATCCGGGTTCGATGGCATAGATCTTGCCGCCAAATTTGTCCGTATAGCCCGCCAGATCGGCAAAGCTTTTGACGCCTGCATCCGCCACATACTTGGGCACGGCAAGAGTGAACTTGGCCCCGGTCAGATTTTGGCCCAGTTCCTCGACCGATCCATCATCAAAGAATTCCTTGTATTGATCGTTCTGCACTGGGCGCCAATTGCCTTGAAAGACATCAATCTCGCCCGACCGCATGGACACATATGCCACGTCCATGCCCAAAAGGGTTTGGCTCGGCTGATAGCCAAGGGCTTTCAAGATCACTTCGGCGGTGGTGTTGGTCAAAATGATGTCGGTCCAACCCAGATCGGCCATGCGCACCGGCGCGCAGGTGGCTGGATCTGCTGCAAAGGCAGGGGCGGCGGTGATCAGGCTGGTTCCAAGGCAAAAGGCGCGCAAAGCTAGACGTGTCATGTTCATCCCTCCAGATGGCTTTCGCCAAAGCTGCGCCCGAACTTTCGTTCGGTCAATCAAAAAATTGTATGACCATACAATTTTTTGATCTGCTATACAGGGGCATGCCCATTACTCCCAAACGTACCCGTATCGAAGATTTGCGCCGATCTGAATTGATCGCAGCGGCGCATCGGGTGTTCATGCGCTATGGGTTAGGGGGGATGACCACCGCACGCATATGCCATGAAGCAGGCATGTCGCCGGGCATTTTGGCGTATTATTTCAAAGGCAAAGAAGACGTTCTTTTTGCAATGGTGCGGTTAAACAACCGGCTTTTGATGGAGGATGTGGTGGTCAGGTTGAACGCGGCTACCACACGTTGGGAACGACTTTTGGCAATCGTAGAGGGCAATTTTCCCGTCAGCGTCTATGAGCCTGCGGTGGCAAATGCATGGCTTTCGGTGGTTGCGGCATCCGCCAACACTCCGCGCTATGCAAAGCTTCAACGGATTTTCTATCGCCGCTTGCGTTCAAATCTTGGCTCCGCGTTCACGGGTGTTTTGTCGCCAGAGCGATTCGATTTGCAAGCGCGGGTGATCAGCGGCCTGATTGATGGGCTTTGGCTGCAAAGGGCGGCGAATGAGGCACCCGAGCGTGACGCCGTGGTGCGTTTGATCTTGGCAACGGTTTCGGCGCATTTGTCAGAGCGAGAGCGCCACAGCATGCAATCTGCCTGATCCGCGCGCAGCGGTGTATTGGCTTTGGTCGGGCAAGCCGGTTCAAAGCCAATACGGCGCAGGCTTTTTAGCGGTCCTTATAGCTGACCGATTTCACGTCACTGTCAGGCGCCGATTTCTGCCGCCGCACAATCAGCTTATTCAGCGCGTTGACATAGGCTTTGACGCTGGCGACCACTGTGTCAGTATCGGCAGATTGGCCGGTCGCGATGCGGCCATCTTCGGTCAAACGCACGGAAACCGTCGCTTGGGCATCGGTGCCTTCGGTGACCGCATGCACCTGATAAACCTCGAGCCGGGCCTGATGATCAAACAACATGTCAACGGCGTTGAACGCTGCGTCGACCGGGCCGTCGCCTGTGGCCTCGGTCGATTTTTCAACGCCGCCTATTAGCAATGTCAAATCCGCCTCACGCGGGCCTTCAGTGCCGCAAATCACCCGCAGGCGTTTAACCTGAATATGGCTGTGCTCTTCCATGGTGGCCTCATCGGCCACAAGGGCGATCAGGTCTTCGTCGTAGACCTCTTTCTTGCGGTCGGCCAAGGCCTTGAACCGCACGAAGACATCGTTCAGCTGGTTATCAGCCAACTCATAGCCCAGTTCTTTCAGTTTGGCACGCAAGGCCGCGCGGCCCGAATGCTTGCCCATCGCGATGTTTTTCTGGTGCAGGCCGATGTCTTCGGGGCGCATGATTTCAAAGGTTTCGACGTTTTTCAACACGCCGTCCTGATGGATGCCCGATTCATGCAAGAACGCGTTCTTGCCAACGATGGCCTTGTTGAACTGCACGGCAAAGCCAGAAACCGACGCGACGCGCCGCGACAGGTTCATGATCTTGGTGGTATCAATCCGGGTCTGGTAGGGCATGATGTCATTGCGAACCTTCATCGCCATGACCACTTCTTCCAACGCTGTGTTGCCTGCGCGCTCTCCCAAGCCGTTGATCGTGCATTCAATTTGGCGCGCGCCTGCGTCAACCGCAGCAAGCGCATTGGCGGTGGCCATGCCCAGATCGTTGTGGCAATGGGTCGCGAAAACAACCGTGTCTGCGCCAGGCACCCGCGCCAGCAGCATCGCGATCAGATCGGCAGACTCGCGCGGCGCCGTATAGCCTACCGTATCAGGGATGTTGATCGTCGTGGCGCCGGCCTTGATGGCGATCTCAACCACACGGCAAAGATAATCATGTTCGGTGCGCGTCGCATCCATCGCAGACCATTGCACGTTGTCGCACAGGTTGCGGGCGTGGGTCACCGTATCATGAATTCGGATCGCCATTTCATCCATTGTCAGGTTCGGAATGGCGCGGTGCAGGGGCGAGGTGCCGATAAAGGTGTGAATGCGCGGTGACGGCGCGTATTTCACCGCCTCCCAGCAGCGATCAATGTCTTTGAAATTCGCGCGCGCAAGACCGCAGATTGTCGAGTTCTTTGCACGTTTAGAGATTTCGGCAACGGCGGCAAAATCTCCCTCTGACGCGATGGGAAAGCCAGCCTCTATGACATCAACACCCATTTCATCCAACAAGCTGGCAATTTCCAGCTTTTCGTCATGGGTCATCGTGGCGCCGGGTGATTGTTCACCGTCACGCAGGGTGGTGTCAAAAATGATGACATTCGGCTGTTTGTCTTTAGGGGAAACTGCGCTCTGAGCGGTCATGGGGATGTTCCTTTTGGTTTTTGCTTCTTGTCCAGGGCGCTGGTCACCTCTGAGCGTCCGCGCCCGGGGGCACGCTCAGAGGCAGGTAAGAAGCAGTAGACCATAGGAAAGCTGCGCCATTGCCTTGGCGTTCTGGGTAGAGGCGATGTGGCGTTTCCCGATCATGAGGCGACTATACGAACGATTGCGCAGAAGGAAAGGGGGCGCGCGCGGAAAAGATTGTGAAATATGTCGATAAGCAGTGCCTATACGCCACCTTGACCCAAACCAAAGGTAAGTTTGCTAGAGGCAATCGTCTAAGGATTGGCGGGGGCATCTGGCACGGCGACAAGCGGTGCTGTCAGCATGCCTGATTTCCAGATACCGGCAGATACCTCGCCGTTCTTATAGGTCAGTGAACCCTTGCCCTCGCGTTTGCCGCCGACGAACCCGCCTTCATAAACATCTGCCGAAGGATAGGTGGCGATGCCTTGGCCAGCCATAATGCCCGCGTCCCAATCTCCGATATAGGTGAAGCCGTCCGGTTGTACCAACTCACCTTTTCCGTGCCGCAAGCCTTTGACAAATTGGCCAGTGTATACTGTGCCGTCGGGCCAAGTTCCGATACCAGACCCTTCACGAACGCCAGCTTTCCAACTGCCCTTATAGCGAAACCCATCCGCATAGGTCATCTCACCAATGCCGTCGGGGGTGCCGTTCTTGAACATTCCTGTATAGGTGGATCCATTTGAAAAAGCGGCCGTGCCGGCCCCGGTCATTTCTCCGCCAACCCAGAAGCCGTCATAATAGCTGCCATCGGGGTAGGTTATCTTGCCGGTTCCGTCTGACAGATCGGCTTTGAACCCGCCCACATAAATCGAACCGTCGGCGTGTTTCAATTGACCTTGTCCGGCCATTTGCCCAGACCGCCAATCACCTTCATAGACAGTGCCATCTTTGGCGATAAAGCTGCCTTTGCCGTCACGCTTGTCGGCCTTAAAGCCGCCTTTGTAGATGTCGCCCGACGCAAAAGTCATCGTGCCTTGACCGTGACGCAAACCTTCGGAAAATTGCCCTTCATAAAGATCGCCGTTTGCTTGGGTCAGCTTTCCGGTGCCATTGATCTGGCCATGCGACCATTCGCCAACATAGGTCACCCCTTGCGGCATCACCAAGGTGCCCACGCCCGACAGTTCTGCATTCACAAGTGTGCCTTCATAGGTCGCACCGTCTGGAAACGTGATCTTGCCTTGACCGTTCTTTACACCTGCTTGCCACATGCCGTCATAGCGGTAGCCGTTTGCCTCGGTCAAAATGCCCTGACCTTCGTGTTTTCCGTCCAGAAACATTCCCGTATAGACCGAGCCATCGGCATAGCGGGCAACGCCTTGACCTGTCAGCTTGCCCAGCAGCCACGCGCCCTCATAGGTCCAGCCGTCTGGATAGGTGATTTTTCCGGTGCCATCCGGGCGGCCGTCTTTAAAGGTCCCTTCATAGACAGACCCGTTTGGATAATGCGCGACACCCGTGCCTTCAATTTTACCCATCACCCATGTGCCGGAATACTCAAATCCATTTGGCAAGCGGAACGTTCCGGTGCCGTCTTGCAGCCCATTGCTAAAGGTGCCTTCGTAAACCGACCCGTCGTCATATTGCTTGACGATCACCTCGTCCGAGGCCTGAGCATATGCGGCAGGCAGTGCAAGCGCCCAGACCAACAGAGCTGCATGGATGGATTTGCCGTGCTGCATCATAGCCCCCACATGTTTCGTCAAAAACCATATTCGTGACAGGCAGATGGTGCAAGCGGTTGGCCTTTTCCTTGGCACCGAACCTGCTAGAACCAAACAAAAGTGGACAAGGACTGTATCGATGGCCGAATCTTTTCGTCTGACGCTTGCGCAATTGAACCCGACCGTCGGGGCCATTGACGCGAATATCGCGCTTGCTCTGACCGCATGGCAAGAGGGGCGCGCCGCTGGCGCACAGATGGTCGCTTTGACCGAGATGTTCGTGACCGGCTATCAAACACAGGATTTGGTGATGAAACCCGCCTTTGCCTTGCATGCGATGCGCGGGTTGCAAGACCTGGCCACCAAGATCATCGATGGCCCCGCTTTGGGGATCGGGGGGCCGCACCTGAAAGACGGCAAACTCTATAACGCTTACTATATCCTTGCCGAAGGTCAGATCGCGCATGTCGTGTTAAAGCATGATTTGCCCAATGATGGGGTGTTTGACGAAAAGCGCATTTTCGCGTCGGCCCCGCTGCAAGGCCCCTATAAGATTGGACCTTTGCGCATCGGCACGCCGATTTGCGAAGATGCTTGGCACCCTGAAGTGGCCGAAATGCTGGGCGAGACGGGCGCGCAAATTCTGTTGGTGCCAAATGGTTCGCCCTATCATCGTGGCAAGCCCGCAGTGCGTACCAATCTGATGGTCGCGCGTGTGGTGGAAACGGGATTGCCGCTGATCTATCTGAACATGATCGGCGGGCAGGATGATCAGGTGTTCGACGGCGCGTCGTTTGTGTTGAACCCTGGCGGAGAGTTGATGGCGCAGCTGCCGCAATTTGAAACCTGTGTCACCCATATTGATTTTGTGGAAACCGCAGATGGCTGGCGCGCAATGCCCGGCCTGCGTGCATTGCTGCCTCGTGCGATTGAGGCTGATTATGCCGCGATGGTGATGTCGGTGCGCGACTATCTGGCGAAAACCGGCTTTAAAAAGGTGTTGCTCGGTCTGTCGGGCGGGATCGATAGCGCGATTGTAGCGGCCATCGCTTCCGACGCGATCGGACCGGAAAATGTGCGCTGCGTGATGCTGCCGTCGCAGTTTACCTCGCAAGCGTCGTTGGATGATGCGTCGCAAGTGGCGCATGCGCTGGGCTGCCGGTTGGACACGGTTCCAATTACCGGTGCCCAAGGCGCGGTGGGCGATGCCCTTGCGCCCTTGTTCGCGGACACCGCGCCCGGCATCACCGAAGAAAACATCCAGTCTCGCCTGCGCGGGTTGATGTTGATGGCGATGTCCAACAAGTTTGGCGAAATGCTGATGACCACTGGCAACAAATCCGAAATGTGCGTCGGTTACTGCACGATTTACGGCGACATGAACGGTGGGTATAACCCGTTGAAAGACTTGTACAAAACGCGTGTATTTGACACCTGTCGCTGGCGCAATGCCAACCATCGGCCATGGATGCTTGGGCCAGCTGCCGAAGTGATCCCGGCGCGCGTGATCGACAAACCCCCATCGGCAGAGTTGCGCGACAACCAAAAAGATGAAGACAGCCTGCCACCCTATCCCGTGCTGGACGCCATTCTAGACGGGCTGATTGACCAAGAGCTGTCGGTCGGCGAACTGGTCGCCCGCGGCTATGATCATGCGACGGTCAAAAAGGTCGAATCGCTGATCTACATCAGTGAATACAAAAGGTATCAGTCAGCGCCGGGTACTCGCCTGACACGCCGCGCCTTGTCGTTTGACCGCCGTTACCCACTGGTCAACCGCTGGCGGGACATCGGTTGATGGCCTATGCACTCTATGCTTTTGCGGCCTTGGCCGAGATCGCTGGGTGCTTTGCTGTCTGGATGTGGTGGCGAGAAGGGGCGTCGGCCTATTGGTTGATCCCGGGTGCGCTGGCGCTTGCGGTCTTTGCTTTTCTGCTGGCTTTGACCCCCACAGATGCCGCTGGCCGTAGCTTTGCCGCCTATGCGGGAGTCTATCTGGGCGCGTCCCTGCTCTGGCTGCGGTTCGTTGACGGTCAAACGCTTTTGACCAGTGACGTGATCGGCGCAGTGTTTGGGATATTGGGCGCCGTCGTGATCATTTGGGGCGCAAGTTAACACCAAAGAATGCGTCTATTCGACGATCTCGATCACCGTTTCGAAGGATCCTGTTTTAGCAGAGTTCTTATCGCGGAACGTTGTGAGCAACAGATAGCGACCGGGCTCAAACCCACTCAGATTATAGGTCAAATTGG